>DATFXS010000684.1:0-6757 GCA_035315605.1 Polyangia bacterium | reverse complement strand
TGCACCTACGACTTTCGCGAGCTGGCGCCGTTCGTCGAGAAGTTCCGGGCGGGCGCGGAGTTCGTCATGGGCTCGCGTTTCCGCGGCTACATCGAGCCGGGATCGATGCCGCCGCTGCACCGGTACCTGGGGACGCCGGTGACGACCGCCATCCTGAACGTCATCTTCGGCAGCCGGTTCTCCGACATTCACTGCGGCATGCGCGGCATCAGCCGCGACGCCCTCCAGCGGATGGATCTGCGATCGCAGTCGTGGGAGTACGCGTCGGAGATGGTGCTCAAGTCCGTGCACATGGGACTGCGCACCGAGGAGGTCCCGATCCGCTTCCTCAAGGACCGCGAGGGGCGGCTCAGCCACCACAAGCGCTCGGGCTGGTTTTCGCCCTGGCAGGCGGCCTGGATCAACCTGCGCGCCATGTTCGTCTACGGCGCGAACTTCTTCCTGTTCAAGCCGGGCCTGGTGCTGCTGGCGCTCGGCCTTCTGCTGACACTGCCGCTGTCGTTCGGCCCGCTGACGGTCGGGCCGATCACCTTTTCGCTGCACTGGATGCTGCTGGGCCTGTCGCTGGCGACGCTGGGCCTCCAGTGCGTTTACATGGGGATCCTGTCGCAGGTCTTCTTCGACTACGACGGCACGGTCAGCGCGCGCTGGTTCCGGCGTTTTCCCTACAACCGGATGCTGGCGCTGTCGGGGTTGCTGTTCGCGGCCGGGGTCGCGCTGGGCGGTCTGATGACCGGGCACTACCTGCGCAACGGCTTCCGGCTGCTGGCGGGACAGACCGTGAACAACCTCGGCGTTACAGGCATCCTGTTCGGCGTGTTCGGCTTCATGACCTTCACGTTCACGCTGCTGCTGCATTCGACGGCGGTGGCGGTCCGGCGGGGGCGGTCGCCGTGAGCGAACGTGAGACCGCCTATCTGCAGCACAGCCGCGGCACGGTGGTCGACCGGTTCGGCGTCTGGCTGTCGGCGCGCCAGGTGCGCCGCTTCGTCCCGAGCTTCGCGGGCAAGCGGGTGGGGGACTTCGGCTGCGGTTACCAGGCGTCGTTCGCGCGGGGCCTCATCGGCGAGGCCGCGCGCGTGGTGCTGGTCGACGTCGCGCTCGCCGACGACTTGAAGGCTGACGCACGCGTGCGGGCGATCGAGGGGCGGCTGCCGGACGCGCTCGCGGCGCTGCCGGCGGCCAGCCTGGACGTCATCTTGCTGGTGTCGGTGCTGGAGCACGTCAGCGAGCCGCAGCGCCTGCTCGCCGAGGTGGCGCGCCTGCTTGCCCCGGACGGCGTCGCGCTGGTGAACGTGCCGTCGTGGCGGGGCAAGCGTTACCTGGAACTGGCGACGTTCCGCCTGCACCTGGGCGCGGCCAGCGAGATCGACGACCACAAGATGTACTACGACGTGCGCGATCTCTGGCCGATGCTGGTCGCGGCCGGTTTTCGCCCCAGCCGGATCCGCTGCTTTCCGCACAAGTTCGGCCTGAACACGTTCGCCGTCTGCCGGGCCGCGCCTTGAAGAAGCTGCTGCGGCGTTGCGCCGACTGGGTCGACCTGCAGTGGTCCGTGCTCGAGCGCTCGCTGCGCGCCGTCGCGCCACAGGCGCGCGGGCGGCTGCTGGACGTCGGTTGCGGCGACAAGGCCTACGAGCCGTGGTTTCGCCCGTACGTGCAGAGCTACATCGGCGTCGAGCACGCGGCCACGTTCGCGCGCACGGCCGCCGGCGCGCGCGGCGGCCCGGACGTCATCTACGGCGGAGCGACGATGCCGTTCCGCGACGGTTCGTTCGACACCGTGCTGTCCGTGCAGGTCCTGGAGCACACGCCGCATCCCGCGGCGCTGATGGCAGAGATGCGCCGCGTGCTGGCGCCGGGCGGCATGCTGATCCTGACCGCGCCATTCCAGTTCCGCCTTCACGAGCAGCCGCACGACTACTTCCGCTACAGCCCGCACGGGTTGCGCCAGCTGTGCGACGACGTCGGCCTCGAGGTGTTCGAGGTGCTGCCGCAGGGGAGCTTGTGGACCGTGATCGGTCACAAGCTGAACAGCTACCTCGCGCTGCGGGTGGCGCGCATCGGGCAGCTCGCCCAGCGGATGGGCAAGCTGCCGCACGAGGCGCCGCAGGCCGCCGGCGTCCGCTGGTGGACGCTGCCCGTCGTCGGACCGAGCGTCGTCTCGATCGCGGCGGGCGCGCGCCTGCTCGACCGCTGGCTCGAGGATCCGGAAGAGTCGCTCGGTTACCTCGTGCTGGCCAGACCGCGCTGAATCTTGGTCTTCGCCTCGCCCCCGGAGGGGGAGAGGCCGGCGCCGCAGGCGCCGGGAGAGGGGGAGGCCGCAATGGTCACGGACCCCTCTCCCCAACCCTCTCCCCGCTTCGCGGGGCGAGGGAGAAGAGTGAGAAAGATGGTCGACCTAGCGCAGGCGGGCGATCTCGACGGGCTTGCCGCCGCCGTCGGTGCGTGCGGGGCCGGGGGTCCAGGAGCCGGTCAGCGCTTCGGTGCCGGGACGGCGGCGGTAGACGAAGCGGATCGCGTAGAGGCCGCCCGGATGCCAGAGCGTCGTCGGCGGCGCCGGGCTGCGCGCCAGATCCAGCGTGGCGGGATCGACGGGCAAGGTCGACAGGCGCGGCGGCGCGACGACGTGCGCGTTCACGACGTACTTCGAGTCCTGAGCGAACTTGCCCGCGACGAAGTAGAGCGTGATGGCGCGCTGGGCGCCGCGCTCGTGGACGGCGCCGATCAGCTCGGTACCATCCGCGTACGTCGCGTGGAGCGGCAGGTTGAAGCGCTTCTCCAGCGCCGCGCGCAGGCCGGCTGCGCGCGGCTTGTCGCCCGCGACCAGCGCGACATTGTGGGCGATGCGCAGCTGCTCGTCCGTCGCGGGCGTTCCGCCCGGCGTCGCGGCGATCTGACCGAAGGCCGTTCGCCACTCCCAGGTGAGCCAGGGATCGGCTCTGACGGCGCGGATCGGTTCGACGTCGCCCTCCGACCAGCGCTCCCACCAGCCGGGCTCGCGCTCGGCGAAGCGATAGCCGTCGATCGGCCCCGCCGCCTCCAGCCGATCGACGAACCAGAACGGACCGACCGCGTAGACGTGAAACCGCGTCGCGGCCGTGCGCAGCTCGCCGAGCGGGGTCGATCGGCTGTCCAGGACGAACACGCGCGGGCCCACGGGGCCCGGCGTCGGCACCGGCACGTTGGCCGAGATCGACCGTGGCCGCGCCTCCCACTCCAGCTCCCAGAACTTCGGGAAGCTGGTGTGGAATCCGACGGTCGCCGTCGGCGGGAAGCGCGAAAGGAACCAGCGCAGCGCGACGCCCTTGTCGATCTCGCTGTCCAGGTTCGCCTCGGCGAACCGGCCGCCCGTCTCGCGCGACAGCCGGACCAGCGACAGCCCGTCGCGCAGGACGAACAGCACCGGCACGCCGACCAGCACCGCGGCGGCGACCGTGCCCCAGTTGCGCGCGCGGCTTTCGGTCCAGATGGTGAGCCGCGCCGCCGTCCAGGCCACCGCGTCGCGCACCGAGGCGGCCAGCGCGCCGATGGCCAGCGCGAAGTACGGCGCGAACGTGTGGGGCCAGAAGATGTGGACCTGCGCGCCCTGGCGGAACTCGGTGTAGTGCACGATCGCGGCGAGCAGCAGGAAGACCGGCAGCAGCTCGACGTCGCTGCGCTTGATGATCGCGCGGGTCACGATCACCGGCGCCGCGATCTTGCCGAGCACGATCCCGAGGCCGGTGAACATCAGCCCGAGGCGGTACTGCCGCGACGTCAGAACCTGACTGAGCGGCTGGATCTCGTCGCCCTTGCGGACGAAGAAGGACGTGATGACGTCCGCGACGCGCCCGCTGTCCTTCAGGACGTAGAGCTCGATCAAGAACGCCAGGCCCAGCGCGGCGCACATCAGGCCGCAGTAACGGCCGTACGAGCGGGCGCGAACCCCGCCCAGCCAGCGGTCGGGCAGCATGAAGCCGCGCACGAAGATCCAGGGCAGGAAGACCGCGCCCCACAGATAGCCCCACCACGCGTGATTGAGGGCGAAGAAGAACCCCAGCGCGCTGACGACCGCGTAACGATCGCGCCAGGTCTGGACGAAGCGCAGGTAGCCCCAGCTCGCGACGACGACGCCGAAGATGTAGGGCTGCTCGAGGTCGTGGTAGTTCGCGTAGACGATGGTGATCGGCAGCGCCACGTAGGCGAGCGCGGTCAGCCCGCCCTCCAGCGGCCCCCAGACCGCGCACCCGATGCGATAGAGAAAGAACGGCGTCAGCGTCACGTAGACGAGGGGCGGCACCCGCAGCACCCAGTCGTGAAAGCCGAACACCTTGCCCAGGATCGCCATGTCCCAGAACAGCCCCAGCGGGTGGTGCATGTAGTAGCCGGGCGCGCCCAGCAGATGATCGGCGTAACCGACGACGGGGAGGATCGTGTGCCACCGCCACATGTTGTCGCCGGCCATCCCGATGGCGGCGGCCGACGCGAAGTGACCGTTCGGCACCGGCCCGGCGATCCCGCGCAGCGCGACCCCGAACGCCAGCAGCACGGCCACCGCCGCCAGCACCGGCCCGGCGATCGCGACCGGCTCGGCGGCGGCCAGTCGCGATCGGATGGCGCGCAGGCGGGCCGCGAGCTCAGAGGATCTTGGTGCCCTCATAGTCGAAGCCCAGTTGCACTTCCATCAGCCCGGCGCTTCGCATCGCCTTGCGCAACCTGGCCTTCTCTTCCGTGTAGAACAGCAGGAATCCGCCGCCGCCGGCGCCGATCAGCTTGCCGCCGATGGCGCCGTTGTCGCGCGCCAGCGCGTACCAGCCGTCGATCTCGGGGTTGGTCATCCCCTGCGAGCGCTGCTTCTTCTGCTCCCAGTGCTCGTGCATCAGGCGGCCGAAGTCGCCGAGGTTGCCGCTCTCGATCGCCTCGAGGCTGCGGTGGCCGATCTCCTTGACCCGATCCAGGTTCGCCAGCATCGCGGGATCCTTGCCGCGCGTCTTGTCGTCCTGCTCCTGCAGGACCTGGGAGGCGGCGCGATAGAACCCGGTCGACACCATCAGGAGGCTGTCCTCCAGCAGATCCAGCGTGTCGTTGCTGGCGGCGACGGGCCGCGACAGGACCGTGTCGTCGGGCCGGAACTCGAAGGCGGTCACGCCCCCGAACGCCGCGATGTACGGGTCCTGCTTGCCCACCGGTTCCTTCAGCACGTCGATCTCGATGTGGCAGGCCAGCTCGGCCAGGTCGCGGGGATGGATGTTGTGGCGCTTGAACTTGTGCAGCGCCTTCAGCAGGCAGGTCCCGAAGCTACCCGACGAACCGAGCCCGGTGCCGGCCGGGATGTCGGCCATGCTGGTGATCTCGATGTTCGGTCCCTTGATGCCGCAGAGGCGCAGCGCCTCCCGGATGATCGGGTGGCGGATCGCCGCCACCTCCGGGACGCGCTCGATCTGCGAATAGCGCAGGATCATCTCGGTCAGCGGCGTCTCGTGGATCGACACGTAGACGTACCGCGTGATGGCGGCCGCGACCAGGAACCCACCGTGCTGCCGGTAATAGGACGGGAGGTCGGTCCCACCGCCGCCCAGGGAGATGCGCAGAGGACTACGGGCGATGATCAAGTCGGCGGGATGCTGCCAGCTCGTCTGGGCGAGGGCAAGGACCAGGGCTGGGACGGGTTCGCGCGAGACTTGCCAACGCGGGCCGACCTGGCGCATGAGAGGGCGATGCTCGCGCTCGCACAGGTCGTCGCGGCGGTCCTGACGCTGGTGCCGGTGGCGGTGGCCGTGCTGCTGACCGCGCGTCGTGACCGCGCCCTCTGGCAGCTGGCGGCGGTCATCCCGGCGGCGCTGGCGGTCGATCTGCTGGTCGTGCTGGTGCTGTGCCGGGTGGTCCGGCTGGAGCTGGCGGCGTTCGCGAGCCGCGCGCTCTGGCTGGGGGGCGGGGCGTGGCTTTTGTGGCGGCGGCGCCGGCGCGGCGAGACGCCGGCCTGGCCGGCGGCGCTCGACCGGCGCGCGCTGATCGCGATCGGGATCGCCGCGCTGGTCGCGGCGGCGCTGAGCGCGCTGCTGTCGCGGCCGAACGCGATCTGGGATCGCGAGCTGCACATCCCGCTGGTGGCGTCGCTGCGCGGCCAGCGCATCCCGTTCGCGAGCGCGTTCGAGCCGGGCGCCGGCCTTCACTACCATTTCACCGGCGACGTGCTTGCGGCGATGGTGCAGGTGTTCTCGTTCGCGGCGTTGAACGCGTCGCTGGCGCTCTCGCTGGCGCACGACATCGTGTTCGTGCTGCTGGCCGTGACGCTGGGGCTGGCGATGCTGGCGTCGGGGCCGCGGCCCGCCCACGTGGTCGTGCTGGGCGTGGTGGCGGTGCTGCTCTCCGGGCCCTGCCTGCTGCGCTTCGGCGTCGGCGAGCCCTACCTCGGCTACAGCTACTACGGTCTCTACAACTGGGCCTACCGCCCGCACCTGACCATCGCCTTGTTGATGCTGGCGGGCGTCGCGGCGGTGCTTCTGGCGCGCGGCACCGAGCCGGCGCCGGTGGAACAGCGGGCGGGGTGGGGCGGCATCGCGCCGCTCGCCGCGATGATCGCCGTCCTGGCGATCACGGACGAGACGTCGACGGCGATCCTCGGCCTCTGCCTGGGGATCGCCTGGCTCGTCGAGCCGACGCTGCTCGCGCCGACCCGCCGGCAGGGCGCGGCGGTGCTGGGCGGGCTGGCGGTGGCGTTCGCGGTGACGAACCTTCTGTTCGACGCGTCGCTGACCCCGGGGAGCCCGGTGCA
>DATFXS010000683.1:0-22495 GCA_035315605.1 Polyangia bacterium | reverse complement strand
GAGCTGTCGCGCCACATGCCCGGTTTTGGTGTGGGCGGCGCGGATCGGCTGGGCGACACCGACGAGGCCTACAAGCGGATGTTCTCGCCCGAGTTCCGCAACCGGCTGGACGCCAAGGTCGACTTCGCGCCGCTGGACCCGGCGGTGATGGGGCGGATCGTCGACAAGTTCGTGGCCGAGCTGGGGGCGCAGCTGGGCGAGCGCAAGGTGAAGATCGAGCTGACGGACGCGGCGCGCGCGATGCTGGCGAAGAAGGGCTACGACCCGATGAACGGCGCGCGGCCGCTGGCGCGGGTCCTCGCCGACGAGGTCAAGCGCCCGCTGACCGACGAGCTGCTGTTCGGCAAGCTGGCGAACGGCGGCAAGGTGCGCGTCGACGCCGACGGCGACAAGCTGACGTTCGGCTTCGACGACTGATCGCCGCGCCGGTGCGCGTTCACTGCACCCAGACGACGCCGTCCATCAGGGTGCCGCTGTCGTCGGAGTGCTCGGCGCAGTAGTAGGCGTAGAAGCCGGGCGTCGGGAACGTGAAGTCCTTGCTCATGCCGCCATCGGGCAGCGGGAGCCCGTTCGACGCCGTGATCGGATTGCCCGTCAGGGTGCCGCGCCTCGCGGACGGCTGCAGGGGGTGCGTGACGAAGTCGCCCGAGAACGTGACGGTCGTGCCGGCGGCCACCTTCAGGCAGGCGGGCTGGTAGGCGAGGGCGCCGTTGACGCCGAACTGGATCGTCGTCCCGGTCGTGGTGTAGCTGCCTTCCGTGAGGCACGGCGGGACGCCCATGAATGCGCCGCCGCCTGATCCACCGCTGCCGCCCGTACCGCCGCCGCCGCCCGTCCCCGGTGTACCGAGGCTGCCGCCGGCGCCGCTGCAGCCGATCGCGGCGATCGCGAGGAGGACGCCGATCGCTTTCATTGCACCCAGATGACGCCGTCCATGAAATTGCCCGTGTCGCCCGAGTCGTGCACCTGGCAGTAATAGGCGTAGAAGCCGGCTGTCGAAAACTTGAAGTCGGCAGTCGTGCCGCCGTCGACGCCGGCGCTCGTCACGGTGATTGGATTGTTGGTTTGATTGCCCCGGTTGGCGGACGGCGCGAGAGGATGTGTTCCAAAGTCGCCCGAGAAGGTCACGGTCGTTCCGACCGGCACTTTGAGGCACTTCGGATCGTACGCAAGTCCTCCGTTGATGAAGCCGAAGTTAACTGTCGGGGTGCCGCCGACGTATTGGCTCTCGGACGTGCAGGGGAGGACCGACATGAAGCCCGGCGTCGTGCCGCCGGTGCCGCCCGCTGACGTGCCGCCGGTGCCGCCGGCAGACGTACCGCCGCTTCCGCCCGCTGACGTGCCGCCTGTGCCGGCGGTGCCGGCGTTGCTGCCGCCGGTGCCGGTCGTGCCTGCGCTCCCGGTGCCGTTACCGTTGCCGCTGTTGTCGGTGCACGCGAAACCGGCGAGCCCGAGGCTGACGACGCACCATGCGAGAAGGAAGGTTCGTTTCACGGCGCTGACGATATCAGCCCGGGCGAGTCGCGCAAGCGGCGGCGGGCGGCGACGACGACGGCGAGTGGCGCCAGCTCGCCGATCGCGGCGAGGAGAAACAGGAGGCGGGACCCGTGCGCGTCGTAGACCCGGCCCGAGATGGCGTTGCCCACGGCGCTGCCGAGGTTCAGCGACATCACCAGCAGGGCCTGGCCGGTGGCGCGCAGCGAAAGCGGAACGGTCTCCGCGATCAGCGCGATGGCGGCGCTCCAGAACATGCCGAACGTCATCCCGTGCAGCGCCTGCAGCGCGATCAGCGCGCCCGGCGCGCGGCTGAGCGAGATCGCCAGCCAGCGCACCGCGCTGGCCGCGAACGCGGCGGCCAGCAGGGTGGGCAGCTGGAAGCGGACCTGCAGCCGGTGGAACGTCAGCAAGACCAGCACCTCCATGACGACGCCGGTCGAATAGGCGAGGGCGCAGGACAGCGGCCCGAGGCCGATGTCGCGCAGGAAGACGCCGAAGTAGACGTTGTACGGCGCGAGGCAGATCCAGTGCAGCGCCGCGATCGCGAGCAGCAGACGCAGGCGGGGATCGCGCAGCAGCGCGGCGACATCGGCGGCGCGCGGGCGGGTGCTGGCCTCGCCGGCCCCGCGCAGCCGCAGCGACGCGACGAACGCGCACCCGATCGCAAGCCACATCGCGATCGGCACCAGCCGATCCGTCGGCCGACCGCGCGCGGACAGCACCTCGCCGAGCGCCAGCGCTGCCACCACGTAACCGACCGAGCCCCACAGGCGCACCCGCCCGTAGATGGCGCCCGCGCGAACGCGCGCGACCGTGAAGGCGTCGGCCAGCCCGCCCACCGCGACCGAGAAAAGCGCGTACAGCGCCCAGCCCGCGAAGACGGCGGCGAAGCTTCGCGCGAAGAGGACCGGCACGAAGCCGGCGAACGCGCCGCCGACCACGACGCGCAGGACCCGATCGTGCCGCTGGGTCCGGTCGGCCAGGTAGGCCCAGCCGAGCGGCACGACCAGCGCGAACAGCGGCGTCACGGCGAACACCGTCGAGATTTCGGTGCCCGACAGCCCCAGCCCGCGCAGGTACGCAGGCAGGAACGTCATGTAGACGCCGATCGACTGGTAGTAGAAGAAGTAGAAGACTTCGATCAGGGCCTAGATGTCTTGCCTGAAATCGGGGCGCCGGTCGAGCATCCAGGCGAGCCAGGCGATCCCCAGCACCTGGCCGAGGCTCGGCCGTGACACGGGCGGCGCGGCGCGCAGCTTCGAGATCGGGTAGAGGCCGAAGGCGTTGCGCAGCCGCTGCAGGCGGCCCTCGTCGATGCCGCCGCCGGCGGTGAGGCGGGCGCCGTGCTCGCCGCGCACGGCGCGGATCGTGCCGTGCGTGACCTGCGGTTGCGAGCCGACGATCTCCCGGATCGCCCGCATCAGCGGGGGTGGGACGCGGCCGCGGATCACCAGCGCGCGGCCGTCACGCACGGAGACGCTGAAGATCTCGCCCGCCCGCCAGGCGAAGTAGATCGCCACCGCCACCCCGGCCAGAATCAGCCACTGCGTCACGCCCATGCCCAACGGATGATACATGTCCTTCCGGACGGCACGAAGCGCCCCGAGTCGCGCGATGCGGCGACCTAATCCTCGTCGCCCGGCGATCCCTCCGCGCGGAAGGGCGAATGCTGGTCATAAAAGCGCGCCTCCTCGGCGACGCCGACCGCCTCCCGCTCGATGAATGACGCGATCGCGCCGGACAGCTCCGGGTCGCGGATCCAGTGCGCGCTGTGCGTGAACGCCGGTCCGAGCCCGCGCTTCAGCTTGTGCTCGCCCTGCGCGCCGGCCTCGAAAAGCGTGCACCGGCGCTGGATCGCGCGCTCGATGAGCCGGTAGTAGCAGAGCTCGAAGTGCAGCATCTGATAGTCCGCCAGACAGCCCCAGTAGCGGCCGTAGAGGTGCGGCCCCTTTTCGAAGTTGATGGTGCCGGCGACCGGCTCGCCCTCGCGGTAGGCCAGCGTCGCCACCAGCCGGTGCGACAGCGTCGCGCGCGCGATCTCGAAGAAGCGTTCCGAGAGATACGTCATGCCGCCGTGGCGCTCGACGTTGGAGACGTAAAAGGCGCGCAGCGCCTTCCAGTCGCCCGCCTCCAGCTCGGCGCCGGTCGCGGTCCGGAAGGTCAGGCCGTGCGCCGCCGCGGTCTGGCGCTCCTTGCGCACCTGCTTGCGATTGCGCGACCGGAACGTCGTCAGGTAGTCGTCGAAGCTGTCGAAGGGGCGGCCGGCGCGGTTGTGCCAGTGAAACTGCATCGACAGCCGGGGCAGGTAGCCGGCCGCGGCGAGCGCGCCCTTCTCCGCGTCGGTGCAGAACAGGAAATGGACGGACGAGACGCGCTCGTCGTCGGCCAGGCGCCGCACCGCGCGCAACAGCTCCGCCGTCACGGCGGCCGTGTCGGCGTCGGGGTGCAAGGGCAGCCGGTAGCCGGTGACGGGCGTGAACGGGATCGCCGCGACCAGCTTGGGGTAGTACCGGATGCCGCTCCGGTGCGCGGCGTTCGCCCAACCCCAGTCGAAGATGAACTCGCCGTAGCTGTTGGTCTTCAGGTAAAGCGGCACGGCGCCCACCAGCCGCCCGCCGTCGCGCGCGATCACCAGGCGCGGCAGGCAGCCGGCGCGCGGGCCGACGCTGCCGGACGCCTCCAGAGCCGCCAGGAAGGCGTGCTCGAGGAAAGGGTCTCCGTCGCCCGCCAGCCGGTCCCATTCGGCCGCGGCGACGTCGGTGATCCGTTCGACGATTCGTAGGTCGATGGCTGAAGACTAGCCCGTCTCCGCCGAAGCGCTACAGTGTTGGGAGTGGGATGACAGATCTGCTCGCGCGGTTCTCGAGGCTGTTGGCGACGGGGGGGCTCTGGCTCGCGGTTGGCATCTCGGTGGTGCTGGCGATCGGCAGCATCGCGCTGGTCGCGGTCGTGGTCGTCAACTGGGCGCCCGGCCATTTCAAGCTGCGCGCGCCGGGCACACCGGATCCGGAGCCGCCCCACCCGGTCGCGCGGATCGCGAAGAACGTGGGCGGCGTCATCTTGATCTTGCTCGGGCTCGTCATGGCGCTGCCCGGCGTCCCCGGTCAGGGGATCCTGACGATGATCGTCGGCCTGACCATGGTCGAATTCCCCGGCAAGCGCGGGCTGGAACGCCGCCTGATCGGGCGGCCTCACATCCTGCACGCGATCAACCGGCTGCGCGCGCGCTTCAAGCGCGCGCCGCTCGAGATGACCTGACGGCCCGGTCAGGCCCCGCCCGCCCGGCCGGCGGTGCACTCGGCGCACGGGCATTTCGCGCGCAGGTCACGGAAGTTGTAGATGCCGCTCGTATGCCCGTCGCTCCATTCGATCGCGATTGCATACTGGCCGACCAGGTTGATCGCCTTGGCGCGCACGTTGTCGGGGACGGTGGTCGGTTCCAGGAGCGGCCGCCCGCTGGTCTCCTCGATGCACAGCGCGCACCGGCAAGCGAGGCGCAGATCGCGCGCCCGGTACTTCGTTTCGTGGCCGTCGCCCCACTTGATCGTGATCGTCGACCGCAGCAGGCCGACGATCTCGTCGGGCATCGGCATGCCGGTCAGCCCCCCGCGCGCCGGCGGCGCAGCAAGAGCTTCAGCAGCGGCGCCGCGTGCAACGACTGCAGGAAGCCGCCGCCGTCGATCAGCGCCTCGATCTCCGCGATCGGGACGAGGTGGACGCGGATGTCCTCGCTGGCGTCCGGAGACGCCGTTCCGGCGGTGACCCCCTCGGCCAGGAAGGTGTAGGTCAGGTTGTTCTGCAGCGCGGGATTCGCCGACAGGGTCATCAGCGGGGACCAGATGCCGCCGCCATAGCCGGTCTCTTCCAGCAGCTCGCGCCGCGCGGCCGACTCCAGCGAGGTGTCGGTGGCGTCGGTCGTTCCGGCGGGGATCTCGAAGTGCACGGCGCCGATCCCGTGCCGGTACTGGCGAATCAGCACGACGCGATCGTCGGCGGTCACCGCGACGACGTTGACCCAGGGCGGGTACTCGCTGATCCAGTACTTCGGGATGACGGTGCCGCTCGGGAGCTGGACGCGATCGACGCGCACCGTGTACCAGGGCTCGCGCGCCACGTATTCGCTCTGCAGCACGCGCCAGGCGCCCGGATCGTCGTCGAAGCTCACGACGGGGAATCTACCAGGGCCCGCGCGCGCATGAACACCCGGCGCATCATCGGTGGCGTCAGCTTGCCGGTGTTGGTGTTCTGGCGGCTCGGGTGATAGCAGCCGAGCAGGATCGGCAGCCCGCCGCCGAGGGGGGCCTCGCTGCCGTGGGCGAAGGCCGGGCGCGGGCGCGGCCGCACGCCGTGGGTCTCGGCCGCGTGGGCCAGGAACGCGTCATGGCCGATCTTGCCGAGCGCCACCACGACGCGCACGCGGGGCAGGGCGGCGACCTCGGCCGCCAGGTGGCGGCGGCAGCGGGCGATCTCGGCGGGCGTCGGCTTGTTGTCGGGCGGCGCGCAGCGTACGGCCGCCAGGATGTAGGCGTCGCGCAGCTCCAGGCCGTCGTCGGCGCGGCGCGAGGTCGGGATGTTGGCGAAGCCGGCGGCGTGCAGCGCCGCGAGCAGGAAGTCGCCCGAGCCGTCGCCGGTGAAGACGCGCCCGGTCCGGTTCGCGCCATGCGCCGCGGGCGCCAGGCCCACCAGCAAGAGGCGCGCGGCCGGATCGCCGAACCCCGGCACCGGACGGCCCCAGTAGGTCTCGTCGCGATGGGCGGCCTTCTTTTCGCGCGCGATGCGGGCGCAGTACCGGCGCAGGCGCGTGCAGTCGTTGCACGCGACGATGGCGTCGCGCACGGTTGCGAGGCTGACTGCAGCGCTCACTTCCGCTGTTCGGTCGTGTATCCGGCCTCGCGCCAGGCGCGGATGCCGCCGTCCATCGACACGACGTTGGTGTAGCCCATCTTCTGCAGGTTGTCGGCGGCGAGCGCCGATCGATAGCCGCCGCCGCAGTAGAGGACGATCGGGGCGTTCTTGTCGGGGATCAGGGTCTCGATGTCGCGCTCGAGCACGCCGCGGCCGATGTGGCGCGCGCCGGCCGCGCAGTCGCACGCGAACTCGTCGTCCTCGCGGACGTCGATGAAATGGAAGGACTCGCCGCGGTCGAGCCGGGCCTTGACGTCGGCGATGCCGCACTCCTTGATGCGCTGCTTGGCGTCGGCCACCAGCGCGAGGAAGCCGGGACTGTGCTTCATGCTCCGAACATAGTCTATATTTGACCGAACAGAGCCGAGCCGAGTCAGCAGTGTCCGACCGAAGAGATTATTACGAAGTGCTGGGCGTCGACCGAAACGTCGACGGCGCCGAGCTGAAGCGCGCCTACCGCAAGCTCGCGATGGAGCTGCACCCCGACCGCAACCCGGGCGACAAAGAATCGGAGTCGAAGTTCAAGGAGGCGTCGGAGGCGTACCAGGTGCTGTCCGATCCCGAGAAGCGGGCCCGCTACGACCGGTTCGGCCACGCCGGTCCGGCGGGCGGCTTCGGCGGCGGGTTTCACGACGTCGGCGACATCTTCTCGGCGTTCGGCGACATCTTCGGCGACATCTTCGGGGGCCGCATGGGCGGCGGCGCGCGCGGCCCGGCGCGCGGCTCGGACATCGAGGTGCGGCTGACGCTGACGCTGGCGGAGGCGTTCTCGGGCGTCGCGAAGGACGTCAGGGTGCAGCGGCGCGCGGCGTGCGGGACGTGCGGCGGCACCGGCGCGGCGGCGGGCACGTCGCCGGAGACCTGCCAGCACTGCGGCGGACGCGGCCAGGTGATGCACTCGCAGGGCTTCCTGATGATCTCGACCACGTGCCCGGTCTGCCGCGGCGAGGGGCGGGTCGTGCGAAAGCCGTGCACCAACTGCGACGGCAGCGGGCTCGAGCGGCAGGAAGAGACGCTGCAGGTCAGCGTTCCGGCGGGCGTGGAGGACGGCTCGACGTTGCGCCTGGTCGGCCGCGGCGAGGCCGCGCCGCAGGGTGGGCGGGCCGGCAATCTGTACGTCATCCTGCGCGTCCAGGCCGACGAGCGGTTCGAGCGCGACGGTGCCGACCTGCACACCGAGATCGCGGTCAGCTTTCCGCAGCTCGCGCTCGGCGACACGATCGGCGTCCCGACCCCCGACGGCGACGGCGAGATCGAGATTCCGCCCGGGACGCAGCCGGGCGAGACGCTGGGGTTGCGCGGCCGCGGCATGCCGCGCATCGACGGCCGGGGCCGGGGCGACGTCGTCGCCCACCTGAAGCTGGTGGTGCCGTCGTCGCTGTCCGCGGAGGAGGAGGCGCACCTGCGCGCCTACGCGGCGTCGGGCGGCCAGCGCGTCAGCCCGGAGCGCGGCGGCTTCTTCAAGCGCAAAAAGAAAAAGTAGCGCGTGCCCCTCTCCCGCCGCGCCTTCGGCGCGTCGACCTCTCCCCGCTTCGCGCGGCGAGGTGAAGAGTCGCTCTAGCGCCGCGAGGCAGAGGTACGGCCCGAGTGGCTCGGTTTGGCGTCGGCGCCGCCGCGATCGTCGCCCGACTTCTTCTTCTCGCTGGTCTTCGCGCGCGCGGCCAGCGGGACCGTCGGGACGGGCTGTTTTTCGTACAGCCACGAATAGGTGAAGTACGACGCGAGCACGCGCTTCGTGTAGTTGCGCGTCTCGTCGTACGGGATCGTCTCCATGAACTCGTCCATCGCCAGGTCGCCGCGCTCGCCGAGCCATTTGTCGACCGCCCCCTCGCCCGCGTTGTAGCCGGCGATCGCCAGCGGCGCCGCCGCGTCGAAGTGCTTCCAGAGGAAGCCGAGGAAGCGCGACCCGATCTCCAGGTTCTTGGCGGGGTCCTGCAGCAGCTCGCGCGTCACGGTCGCGCCGTTCGCGAACCGCCGGGCGGTCTTCACCAGCATCTGCGTCAGACCGATCGCGTTCGCGAACGATTCGATCCGCGGCGAGAACGCGCTCTCCTCGCGCATGATCGCGAGCTGCAGCGCCTCGGGCAGCTGGTTGGCCTTGGTGTTCTTCGAGACCAGGGCCGGGAACGCGCGCGGGTAGGCGAGCTTCCACTTCGCCTCGCCGATCCCTTTCGGGTACTCGAGCTTGTAGCTGGTGAGGGCGTGGCGCGGCAGCGAATGCGACGCGCTCCAGACGCCGCCGCGGTCCAGCAGCGTCGCCGTGATCCAGACGAGATCCTCCTCCTCGCCGCGCGCCGCCGCCGTCGAATGCTTTTCGGCCGACGTCGCCAGCCCCAGCTTGGCGAGCTCGCGGCGCGCGTCGCCGCCCTGGCCCATCCGCGCCAGCTCGACGGCGCGCAGGAAGCCGGGGTCGCCGTACAGCGGGCGGGCCGGGAACGTCCAGGGCGGCACGTCGTGCAGGCCCTTGCGCAGCGTCGCGATCAGCGTCTTCTCCGCGCCCGGGTCCAGCTTCTTGAGCCGGGTCAACGACAGCAGCGCGTAGACCGACAGCGGGTACTCGCGCACGGCGCGCTCGTACCAGACCTTCGCGTCGTCGGTCTTGTCCTGCTTTTCGTAGACGCGGCCCTTCCAGTACTGGACGCGCCCCTCCGCGTACCAGATCTCCTCGTGCGGAACCAGGCGCAGGTTCTCGTCCAGCCAGTGCAGCGCCTCGTCCTCGTGGCCGGCGCGCCAGGCGGAGAACGCCAGCCGCCACAGCGCCTCGTTCAGCAGATCGCCCTTCGGGTAGCGCGTCGGCACCTCGGCGAGGATCTTCGCGGCGGCCGCGTCGTCGCCGGCGTCGGTCGCCAGCTCGGCGGATCGCAAGCGCGCGTCGTCCGCGTAGGTGTGGTCGGGGTGTTCGGCCTCGACGCGCGCGTAGCGCGCCAGCGCGAGGTCGCGGCTTCCCGCGAACGCGTAGCAGCGCGCCCCCTGGTACAGGGCCTTGGCGTGCAGGTCGCGGTTCGCCGCGCGGGCGCAGGCGGCCTCCGCCTCGTCGAACAGCGGCGCGGCGCGCGGGCGCTGGCGCTGCTTCCAGACCGACTGGGCGCGGTGGAATCGCGCGCGACATTCCAGATCCGCGTCCAGCCCCGGCGCGGACAGCGCCGTGTTGAACGCCGCCTCCGATTCGATGTTGCGGTTCTCGTCGAAGAATCCCATTCCGCGCGACACCCATTCGCCGGCGGTGCGCGTGCGGACGACCGCGCCCTCGGCCGTCGGCAGCGAGGCCGCGATCTGGTCGAGGCGCGCGGCGGCGCGGTCACCCCAGGCCTGCAGCGGCGCCTCGGCCCAGACGCGCCGGTAGATCGTGATGACGTCCGGGGCCGTCTTGCGGGCGTCGCCCCCGCCGCCCGCCGCGGCGATCTTTTCCATCGCCTCCGCCTTCTTGAACAGCGACTCGGCGTGGCGCGGTCCGTTCGGCCACTGTTGCAGATAGGTCTCGAGCGCCGCCAGCGCGTCGCTCCAGCGGTTCAGAGTGCGGAGCGCGTCGATGCGAACCAGCTCCGCCTCCGCCTTCGGCACGCTGCCGTCGGGGACGCGGGCCACCCATTCCAGTGCGCCGGCGGCGTCACCTCGCCGCAGGCGGCAGCGGGCGGCGTTGTAGGCGTGGTAGGGCGCCAGGCTCGGATAGCTCGCGAACAGATCCTCGAACATCTGTCCGGCCTCGCCCCACTTCGATTGGTTGGCGCGCGCGAGCGCCAGCATGTACATCGCCGCGTGGCGCTCGGCGCTGTCGCGCGGCAGCGACTTCACCGCGCGCGCGAAGCCGGTCTCGGCCGCTTCCCACTCCTCGGCGCGAAATTGTTCGACCGCCTGCCGCGCGGGCCCGTGCTCGAAGAACGGTTTCAGCCAGCCGCGATCGAACGGGACGGGCTTGCCGGTGATCGGCGCGGGCGGAACGGCCGGCGCCGCGAGCGTCTGATCCTGATCGGGATCGTGATCGCCGGTGCTGGCGAGAACGGACGGCGCGGCCAGCAGCAGACAGGCGGCACCGGAGACGAGGCGTACGCGAAGCGACATCGACCCCTAAAGACTACGAACCGTTCCCCTCCGCTGCAAAAAACTCGTTGCGGCTGACCTTCGCGCCGCGCGGCGGCGGTCACTCGCCCGGCTTGTACAGGGTGACGCGATTCCGGCCGCCGTTCTTCGATTTGTAGAGCGCCTGGTCGGCGAGGGCGATCAAATCGCCCGCGTCCTTGACCGCCGGGTTGGGCAGCACCGCGATGCCGACGCTGATCGTCACGGGGATCGACTTCCCGTCGTAGACGAAGCGGTGGCCCTCGACGGCCTTGCGCAGCCGCTCCCCGACGATCGGCGCCTGGTTCATGTCGGAGCCGCGGCAGATGACCGCGAACTCCTCGCCGCCGTAGCGCGCGAACACGTCCTCGGCGCGCAGCGCCCCCGACAGCAGGGTCGAGACCTCGAGCAGCACGTAGTCGCCCGCCTGATGGCCGTAGGTGTCGTTCACCTTCTTGAAGTGGTCGAGGTCGAACAGCACCAGCGCCAGCGACGAGGCGTGCCGGGTGGAGAAGGTGAACTCGCTCTCGAGGCGATCGGTGAAATATTTTTTGTTGAACGCCTTCGTCAGGCCGTCCCGCAGCGCAGATTCGTACATCTGCTTCTGGAACATCTCGTCCAGATTGTCGTGGTAGGTGAACTTCAGGATGGTGGTCGAACCGACCAGGATCTTGTCGCCGTCGACCAGCTCGCGCTTGTCCACCTTGAGGCCGTTGCAGAACGTCCCGTTGGTCGAGCCGAGGTCCTCGAGGATGATGCGGTCGCCCTTGATGATGAGCTGCGCGTGCTCGCGCGAGATGCCGTCGTCGAACAGCCTTATCTGGGCCTTCTGGCCGCGGCCGATGACGGTCTTGTCGCCCTCGACCTTGTACATCTCGCCGACGCTGGCCCCCGCCAGCACCACCAGATAGGCGCGGTCCCGCTTGCCGCTCTGCGCGGCGACGGGCGTATCGAACATCTGGGTCCGCTCGTCGGCGGCCATGGGAGTCGTGATGGTAACACAACCACCGCGGAACGGACCGCGACGCGGCTTACACTTGGGCGGAGCTCGCAGCCGCGCCTGCCGAGAGGGCGCGCGCGAGCGCGATCAGGCGTTCCGCGCGGGCGCCCAGCGGCGCCACGGCCGCGCAGGCGTCCGTGAGCAGGGTCTCGCGGCGGGCGGCCGCCGCGGCCGCGTGGCCGGCATGTTCCCGATCGGCGGCGTCGTCTGCGTGCTGGAAGGCGATGCCGTAGGCGGTGCCGAAACGGGCCAGATCGGCGAGCTGGTCGGGCGCCGCGCCCGCCGCCGATCCGCCCACTTCCAGCGCCGCGCGGAACAGCGCGGCCGTCTTCTCGGCGTGCAGGGTCTCCAGCGCCGCCAGCGTGGCGGGCGGCGCCTCGCCCAGGTCGCGCGCCTGCCCGCGCACCATCCCGAACGCGCCCGCGGCGCGCGCGAGCGCCCGCGAGGCCGCGAGGAACGACCCCGGCCGCCCGGCGCGCTCGCCCGCCTCGCCGATCCAGTCGAACGCCAGCGTCAGCAGCGCGTCGCCCGCGAGGATGGCGGTCGCCTCGCCGAACGCCTTGTGGTTGCTCGGGCGTCCGCGACGGAAGTCGTCGTCGTCCATCGCGGGCAGATCGTCGTGAATCAGCGAATAACAATGCACCAGCTCGACGGCAGCGCAGGCGAGCCGCACGTCGTCGTCGACGGCGCCGACCGCCTCGGCCGCCGCCAGCGCGAGCAGCGGCCGGATCCGCTTGCCGGGCGCCAGCAGCGAGTAGCGCATCGCCTCGAGCAGACGTCCGGGATCGCCCTCGGCGGGCGGCGCGAGCCGCGCCTCGAACAACCGGTCCAGCTCCGCGCGCCGCTGGGCGGCCCAGTCGGAGAGCGAATTCATCGCTCTTCGATTTCGAACGGGGCGGTGCGGCCGGCCGCGAGCAGCGTCTCCACCTTCTTCTCGGCGCCGTCGAGGATCACGGTGCCGCGCCGGCACAGCTCCATCCCCTCTTCGAAGGCTTTCAGGCTCTCCTCGAGGGGAAGGTTTCCACCTTCCAGCCGCTCGACGATTCCGCGCAGCCGCCCGAGGATATCCTCGAATCGCTCGGGCGCCGCATCCGGCTTGCTCTCGCTGGCCATCGCCTCTGGGCTTTTTACCACGGGAACCCTCGAAGGGTTCCCGTACCCTCCCGCGATGGCCCGCGGCGAGCAAAGCTCGCCGGCTCGACCACGCGCGCGACGATCTGGGCTAGAATTCCACGCGCCATGGCCGTTGAGACGCCTCCGCCCGAGCTGGGTGCGCCCTGTCCGGACTTCCGCCTGCCCGCCGTCGACGGCAAGAGCTACGCGCGGGACGATTTCCGCGGCAAGCCGGTGCTGGTCGTGATGTTCATCTGCAACCACTGCCCGTACGTGAAGGCGGTCGAGGACCGGCTGATCCGGCTGGCGCGCGAGCTCGAGCCCCGGGGCGTTCAGTTCGTCGCGGTCTGCTCGAACGACGCCGACAACTACCCGGACGATGCGTTCGACAAGCTGGCGGCGCGCTGGCGCGAGCGCGGCTACGGGTTCCCCTACCTGCACGACGAGGAGCAGGACGTCGCGCACGCCTTCGGCGCGGTCTGCACGCCCGACATTTTCGTCTACGATTCCGACCGGCGGCTCGCTTACCGCGGGCGGATCGACGATTCGTGGAAGGACGAGAGCCGCGTCACCCGGCGCGAGCTGGCCGAAGCGATCGAGGCGCTGGTGGCCGGACAGCGGCCTTCGCGCGAGCAGCGGCCGTCGATGGGGTGCTCGATCAAATGGCGACAGGCGGCTTGACCAAGACCGTCGGCGGCGGATCGCGCGGCGGCCAAGGGAAAGACCCCAAGGGTCCGTGGCGCAGCTATCTGCAGCGCAAAGGTCTCAAGACGACGCAGCAGCGCGAGGCGATCGTCGACGCGTTCCTGCGCACGTCGGGCCACGTTGCGCTGGAAGATTTGCTGTCGTCCGCGCGGCGCAAGCACCCGGGCGTCGGGCTGGCGACCGTCTACCGGACCGTCAAGCTGCTGGAAGAGGCAGGCATCGCGGCGGCGCGCCACTTCGGCCCCGGGCAGACCCTGTACGAGGTCGCCGAGGGGCGGGCCCACCACGATCACCTGATCTGCGACAGCTGCGGCTTCATCATGGAGTTCGAGAACGACGAGATCGAGGCGCTGCAGGACGCCGCCGCGCGGAGGTTCGGTTTCAACGTGCTCCGCCATCGCCACGAGCTGTTCGGGCTGTGCGAGAAGGCGCGCGGGATGCCGGGCGGGCGCTGTCCCGGCGAGGCGAGCGGCCATCGCGGCCGCAGCTCTTGATCGCCTGTGGACAGCATCAGCTAACTGGCTGAAATCACGGACATACGTCCGGCGGAGCGGGGCCCCACGTATCCCTCGCATTGACAGCGTGGAAACGGATGCGCTATTTATATTAGTGAAATTGAGAACCGTTATCAAAATCACCTGCAGCGCGGTGGCGCTGGTGCTCGCGGTCGGGACCGCGGCGCCGTCCGCGCGCGCCGATAGCGGCGCCGCCTCGCGCACCGAGACCAGCTACTACACGACGCGCGACGTGCTGGCGCAGTTCTTCCCGCACAGCGAGCATGTCGGCTATCGAACGTTCGCGCTGGACAAGTCGATGCGGGCGCGGCTGGCGCAGCGGCTCGGGTACGCGCCGGCGCGTGACAAGTACACGATCTTCGTCGCCACGACGCACGGCCAGATCGACGGCTACGCCGTGGTCGACGACGAGCAGGGACTGCACCAGCCGATCACGTTCGCCACGCGGCTGTCGCCGCGCGGGATGGTGGAGCGCGTCGAGATCATGGTCTATCGCGAGCCGCGCGGCGACGAGGTTCGCGACCCGCGCTTCCGCAAGCAGTTCCAGGGCAAGACGTCCCAGGATCCGCTGCGTCTCAACCACGACATCGACGCCGTGAGCGGCGCGACCGTCTCGTCGGCCTCGCTGGCCGTCGGCGTGCGGCGGGCGACGATTCTGGTCGAGGAGCTCGCCCTCGGACTGTCCACGCTCGCGTCGGCGCCCGCGGCGCCGCCGGCCGGAGACCACGCGGCCCGTCCGGCGCCGGTCAGCCGGTGACGCGCCAACATCGGGGCGCGCGCGTGCGCACGCGCGTCGGGATCGGGGTCGCGGTCTACGTCCATCTGGCGGCCGCGCGCGGCGCCTGGGCGCAGGCGCACGCGCAGGACAAGTCGCCCGTCCCCTGGCCGACGCGGCCAGATGAGGTGACGCCGTACGAGGCGCCGACGCCGCGGCCGCGCGCGCCGGAGCCGGCGCCACAGGCGCCGCCCGCAACCCAGGTCGTGCCAGCGCCAGAGACGCCGAAGACGGAGGTGGCGCCGTCTGCGCCCACCTCCACCGCGACGTCAGCGAACAAGATCGAGACGCATCTGGGGGCGATCGGGGAAGGGGTGGTGTTCGTCGATCGGAACCACGATGCGGAGTGGGACCTGAGGCGGTTGATGGCGGCGTTGACGCACAGCCCGACGGCGTGGCTGCGCTTCCGGATCGAGGCGGGCATCGAGCACGCGGACACCTTCGCGGCGCAGCAGGCGGTGGTCGAGGCCGCGCCGGTGCCCGCGTTCGGCGTGCGCGCGGGCCTGCTGCTGCTGCCGCTCGGGATCATCAACCAGCGGAACGCGCCGCCCGCCTTCCTGACCGTCGATCGGCCGCTCACGGATCAGCTGATCATCCCGACGATCTGGCGCGAGCTGGGCGCGGGCATCTTCGGCGATCTGGGCGGCAACCTCCGCTACGAGATCGACGTCGTGGGCGGGCTGGACGGCACCGGCTTTTCGGCGCAGGCGCCGCTCGCCGGCGGGCGCGGCAACGGCCATCGCGTCGCCACGGGCGGCCTCGCGGTGACCGGGCGGGTCGAGCTCTACGGTCTGCCCGAGGGTTTCGCGATGGGCGGCGGCGGCTACTACGGATCGGCCACCGGGGGACAGGCGGCGCTCGACGGGGTCAGCGTCGGGATCGTCGAGGGCGATGCCCGTTTTCGGGGCGGTGGCTTCGAGCTCGCCGCGGAGTACGCGCAGATGTTCATCACCGACTCGTACCGCATCAACGACTACCTGGGGCTGCTCGGCCAGGACGCGATTCCGAAGGCCGGCCGCGGCAGCTACGTGAATGCAGGCGTCGACCTCTTGCGCATGGGCGGCGCGGCGACCAAGCAGGAGCTGATGCTGTTCGCCGGATACGAGAACGTGAACCCGCGCAGCGCGATGTCGGTCTACAACTACAATCCGCCGACGATCACGCCCCCGGGCGGGACGCCGCCCAACGCGCCGTCGGCCGCGAAGTCGTTCGTTCGCGGCGGCATCGTCTATCGCCCGCTGCCCGAGCTGGCGCTGAAGGCCGACATCCAGATCGCGCTGGACGGCGAGGGCCCGCCGCCGGCCGCGCCGGTCACGCTGCCGGGCGCGCCGGGGACGCCGAAGCCGCTGGAATCTCACCTGGCCGAGGCCGCCCGCGGCAAGACGCGCCTCGGCCTCGCCATCGGCTTCGCTTTCTGATCGCCATGCGTCAGTTCTCTTCATCCGGCTTCCGCCTCTGGAACCTCGGCATCGAGGCGAAGCTTCTCTATTCGACGTTCTGCCTGTTGACGTTGGCCGGGATCGTGTCGTCGGCCCTTTACTACGGCGATCTGGTCGGCACCGGGACGAGCGGCATCAAGAGCTACTACGCGGGCGAGGCGCGGGCCGTGCCGCCGGCGGCCGAGCCCGCCGCGGCGGGCGCGCCGACCGGGCCCGCCATCGACGTGCCCGACGACGAGGCGGCGCGGCGGCCGATCGTCGTGCCGATGAGCTACCGCAAGCTGCTCGAGGTGACGCACTTCCACCTGTTCACGATGCCCGTCGTCCTGTTGATCGTCGGCCACCTGTTCCTGGCGACGGGGCTCGGCGATCGCGCGAAGCTCGCCTGGTTGATCGCCGCGTCCGCCAGCGTCGCCGCGCACCTCGCGACGCCGTGGATCGTGCGCTACGGCGGCGGGGGGCTCGCGTTCCTTCACGCGATCACCGGCATCGGGCTGACGCTGACGATGTCCGTGCTGACGATCTACCCGGTCGTCGCAATGTGGCGCGGGAAGACGAAGACGGCTCAAGAATCGCGCCCGTAAATCCGCCCCCGGACGCCATCCGACCCGGACATACACGGGACGGATGCCCGCGCGGATCTCATTTTCGGTATTTGTGCCTTTCCTGCTGGCGGCTTGCGGCGGCGCGGCGATGCCGATGGACCCGCGCGGGAACCTGTTGCTGCGCGACGAGAACAACTACGTCACGCACGCCAGCCTCCAGATTCCGATCGTCCAGACGGCGCCCGCGACGGACATCGACATCTGCTGGTCGAACGTCGTCAACGATCTGCAATGTCACGCGGTCTCCGCGACGGCCGACCTCGACAACGTCGCGCTGCTCCGGATCTCGCATCTGACGAAGGGGCAGGTGCAGACCCGGCTGTCGGCGGGCACGCTGTCGCAGTCCGACGTCGCCGGCTACCTCGACTTCCACACCGACCACAGCACCACCTGCACGAAGCTGTCGCAGCTTTCTTTCTTCGGGACGCCGATCGACGTTCCGTCGGCGTACATCGAGAGCACCGATTACACGTACCTGCTTCTGTTCACGAAGGGGACGACGCCGGGGCTGGGCGCGCGGACGATGATGTTCCTCGAGCCGACGGCGTCGTCGACGAACACGATGGTCGACGGCCAGAGCGGGTGCGGCCTGCTGACATTCACGGCCGACCTGTCGTCGCTGACCAAGCTGCCGGTGCCGACGGGCGGGCCGTGGATCCTCGACTGGCGCGACATCACGCGCGACGGCCAGGGGAACGACGCGCCCTTCGAGAAGATCGACGGCGTCACGATCGGCTTCTACGCCGGGATGGCGGCGTCGGATCTGCAGGCGCGGATCTTCGACATCGAGATGATCGCCACGTCGCTGTGGGACATCACGCTGACGGGCGGCCGCACCGCGGATCTGGCGACGGCGACCGATCGCGCGAGCGGCGCGCCCTTCCCGGGCTTCGACCGCCCCGACGCCGGGACCTGGCTGCTCGGCCTGACCTGCAGCAAATGCCAGAGCCCGGCGCCCGTGCTGCTGACCATCCTGACGCCTGGAGGGAAATGAGGCCCGCGCTTCGCGCCGCGGCGGCGCCGATCGCGATCGCGCTGCTGGCGCCGGTCGGCGGCTGCGGCGATTCGCCGGACGCGCGGGGGCCGACCCACGTCGTCGCGACGGTGAGCGATCAGATCGCGACGGTCGTGATCGTGAAGTGGACGACGGCGGTGCCGACCACCGGCTACGTCGAGTTCGGTCCGACGGCGAAGCTCGGCGCGCGCACGCCCATCGACGCCTCGGCGGCGACGGACCACAGCGCGATCCTGCTCGGTCTGACCGCGGACACGCCGGCGTTCTATCGCGCCGTCTCGGCGGAGAACGGCGCGGTCGTCGCGGCGAGCGGTGTGGCCAGCATCCGCACCGGCAACCTGCCCGTCGGTCTGCCCGCCCTGACGCGGACCGGGGACGGCTACGACGGCTTCGTGGTGGTGCCGATCCTCGGCGCGACGACGGCCGTCGTCATCATCAACGCGAACGGCGACATCGTCTGGTACCACAGCGACGACCGCATGCTCGATTTCTACCGCGCGCGCCTGTCGGTAGACGGCAAGAGCCTGCTCTACAACGCGGCCCAGATCTCCGGCGAGCCGTCGGCGGCGTCCGAGCTGGTGCGCGTCTCGCTGGACGGGTTGCAGTCGACGTCGATTCCGATCCCGTTCCTCGCGCACGACTTCGTCGAGCACCCGGACGGCACGCTGGGGGCCATCGCGTTCGATGATCAAACGGACGCGAGCGGCAACCGTGTGCGCGGCAACAAGGTGGTCGAGGTCGCGCCCGACGGCAGCAACCAGCGCACCATCTGGACCAGCTGGAACTGCTTCGATCCGGTGGCGACGCCGGGCGACGACCCGCAGCAGGGGTGGACGTTCTCGAACGCGCTCGATTACGACCCGGTCGAGGACGTCTATTACGTCGGCATGCGCAACTTCAGCAGCATCGCGAAAGTGAACCGCTCGACCGGCGCGTGCGAATGGGTGCTCGGCCTTTACGGCGCCACTTTCACGATCGCGTCCGGCTCTGCGCGCTTCCTGCACGAGCACCAGTTCGACGTGGTCGGCAACCACATCCTCGTGATGGACAACGACGGCGCGCCCGGCGACGTGTCGCGCGTCCTCGAGTACGAGCTGGACTTCACGGCCATGACCGCGACGCAGGTCTGGAGCTACACCGCGAATCCCAGCGTCTACACGTTCGTCCTCGGTGAGCCGATCCGGCTCCCCGACGGCGGCACGTTCGTCAACTGGTCGACGGCGGGTCAGATGGAACGGCTCGATGCCAGCGGCACCCAGGTGTGGAAGCTGAACACCGACGCCGGCTTCGCGTTCGCGTTCCAGACGCTCGCCGCCAGCCTTTACGGCGGAGGCAACGGGCCATGAGGAACGCACGGACTGCAATGACTGTTGCGCAGCGGATCGGCTTCGTCACCGGTCTGGTGGCGCTGTTCGTGCTGGCGGGCTGCCTGCCGAAAGACAACGGCGGTTCGCCCGGAAGCGGGGGCGCCGCCGGAACGGGCACCGGGGGCGCGAGCGGCAGCGGCGCCACCGGCACGGGCGGATCCTCGACGGGAACGGGCGGCACCGCCACCGGCGCGACCGGCGGCAGCGGCGCGACCGGCACGGGCGGCAGTGTGGGCAGCGGTGGATCGACGAGCGGCGGCGCGACGGGCACGGGCGGAAGCGCCACCGGCGCCGCCGGGCGAGGCGGGACGACCGGCGCGGGCGGGACCGCGGGCGCGGCCGGCAGCGCGGGTAGCGGCGGCAGCACGGGCGCGGCGGGCGCGGGCGCGGGCGATTCGTTCGTCTCGGGCGTCACCGTCGCGGTGTCAAAGATGGTCAACACGATCCTGGTCGTGACCTGGACGCAGACCAAGGCAGCCGATTCGGCGTTCCTCGAGTTCAGCTTCGCCGGCAGCAGCGTCATGACGTCGCGCCTGCAGGCCGGCGCGACGGGCGCGCACCGCGACGTCGTGCTCGGCGTGCCGGGATCGACCGCGATCACCCTCCGCGTCGTCAGCCGTCTCGCGGGCACCGATTACAAGACCAAGGACTACATGGGGACGACCGGCGTGATCCCCAGCGGGATGCCGAAGCCGACGGTGTCGATGTACGACCCGACGCTGGCCACGCCGGAGCGCTACCTGCTGGGCGCCGTCGAGAACTCGCCCAACACGTGCGTTGACGACTCCTGCTACTTCTATTCGACCTGGTGGCTCTACATCCTGGACCGCCAGGGCCGCGTCGTCTGGTACTACGCCGACGGCACCAGCACCGACGTGAGGTCGTTTCCGCAGAAGGCGCGCGACGGCGAGTATCTCTTCGTCGAGAGCCGCGCGTTCAGCACCACGGGCACGCCGTCCGTCCTGAAGATGACGCTGGATCGCGAGACCTACAACACGTCGGTGATGGTCCCGCAACTGTCCGACGGCGTGGACATGACCAGCGATGGCTCGCTGCTCTACGACACCGAGGAGCGCACCCGGCCGAACTCCGAGCTGCGCCAGATGGCGCGCGACGGGACGGTCACCACCATCTGGAAGTGCCCCACCACGGGGATGTTCAACAACTGCTACTCCAACGTCGTCAGCTGGGACCCGGCGACGGACTCCGTCCTGCTGTCATTCCCGGAGTCGAACAACGTCGCGCAGATCGATCGCAAGACGGGGACGCTGGTCGCGGTGTACGGGTCGGGGACGGGCGCCTACGCGTTCTCGCCGTCGCCCTGGAACTTCGTCTGGCAGCACTTCTCGAACATCTCGCCGTCGGGGACGCTGCTGGTGTCGTCGCACTTGCCCCAGTACACGAAGAGCAGCGCGGCCGGGCCGAACCAGCACGCCTTCGAGGAGTTCATGATCGATCGCACCAACAAGCGCCTGGTTCGCACCTGGATCTACGGCGACAGCACCAGCGACGGGCCCGAATGGGCGGCCTCGCGCGGGATGGCGCTGCGCCTCTCGAACGGCAACACGCTGATCAACTACGGCACCGGCGGCGTGATTCGCGAGGTGACGCCCGACAAGAAGACCGTCTTCTACGTCAAATACGATCTCCCTTCGTCGAACGACTACTTCAACAAGCTCGTCGGCCACAACTTCTTCATCGACGATCTCTACAGCCTGAACGGCGGAGGGCCGAAGTGAGTCGCCGCGCGTGGGCCTTGCTCGTCGGCGTGCTGGCCGGCGCCGTGGGCTGCTCCAGCGGTGGGTCGTCGCCGGGCGGCAAGGGCGGCGGTGGTGGCGGCGCGAGCGGCGGCACGGCGGGCGGCGGCAGCGCCGGCAGCGGCGCGGGCGGGACCGCGACGGGCGGCACCAGCGCAGGGGGCACGGGCGCCGGGGGCACGGGCGGCGGCGGCATGGGCGGCGGCTTCCTCAACGCGGGCGCGTGCGGCGAGCGCGGGATGGGGACCGTCAGCACGACCGACTACAACGGCACCTCCGAGTTCTACATCATCAGCGATGCCGGCCTGGGCGTCGACGTCTGCGTCGTCCGGTTCGACGTCAAGCGGACCGGCGCCGCGCCGGCGGGCTGCGTGGATCCGACGACCGGTGCCGCCTGCAGCTGGTCGCATCTGGTCCAGTTCAGCAATCCGACGGTCACCACGAACACGAACGGTGCCTGCGACGCCAGCGACAGCGTGCCGCAGCTCGACGCTGCCGGCATCGCGCAGATCAACGGTTCTTCCGTCGGGCGCGGGTTCTCGAAGATCGCGGCCCACGGCGACTCGCTGATGAAGTACGACGGCTCGAAGTGGACCGTCGTCGGCCGCGCGAGCTGGGACGAGACGGCGAGCACTTTCGGCTACAACATTCTGACCGGCGCCTGCAACTACGGTCACTGAGTGCGCGCCGGAATGTCGCGGCCGGGAGCGTTGCTGATTGCCGCCACCCTTGCGGCGTCTGGCTGCATGCCCTCGGGCACCGGCACGACGGGCAAAGGCGGCGGCGGTGCCGGCGTGGGCGCCGGCGGCGCGGGAACCGGCGGCAGCGCCGGCACGACGGGCGCGGCCGGCGCGAGCGGCGCGGGTACCGGAGGCGCGGCCGCCGCGGGGGCAGGGGGCGCCGCGGGGACCGGCGGTGCGACGGCGGGCGGCAGCGGCGGCGCCACCACCGGCGCCGGCGGGGCGAGCAGCGGCGGAACCACGGGATCCGGCGGCGTTGCGGGGACCGGTGCGGGTGGGCGCGGCGGCGGCTCCGGCGCGGGCGGCACGGCGGCGGGCGGCCGCGGCGGCGCGGCGGGCACGGGCGGCGCGGCTGGATCGGGCGCGGGCGGCGCGGCCGGCGCCGGTGGCCAGACGGCGCCCGTCAACCAGACGTCGCAGGGATCGAAGGCGGCGCTCCCGCTGCTCGACCACTTCGACGGGATCGCCGGCAACGGCGATCCTTCCGACCTGAGCCTGGCGGTCGGGCCGAATCACATCGTCCAGGTCGTCAACTGGCAGATGGCCGTCTACACGAAGAAGGGCGCCATGTATTCGACGACGGGGATGTCGCTCGGGACGAAGGCGTCGAATGCCATCTTCGCCGGCTTCGGCGGCCGCTGCGAGGGCGGCAACGCGTCCGATCACGGCGACACCGTCGTCCGTTACGATCAGCTCGCGGGCCGCTGGGTGTTCATCCAGCCGGTGTTCGCCGCGCCGTACGCGATGTGCTACGCGGTCAGCACCGGCCCCGATCCGCTCGGCACCTACAACCGCTACGAGTTCGCGCGCCAGGAGTTCCCCGACTACCCGCGCCTCGGCGTCTGGCCCGACGGCTACTACACCGGGACCAGCGCCGGTGACACCGTCGTCCAGAAGCGAATCTGCGCCGCCGATCGCGCCAAGATGCTGATGGGCCAGCCGGCCACCGAGCAGTGCGTCGGCAAGAGCGGCGTGAACTTCTTCAACCCATCCGACCTCGACGGCC
>DATFXS010000682.1:0-3571 GCA_035315605.1 Polyangia bacterium | reverse complement strand
GAGCCGCAAACCGTCGCGCCGATGCCGCCGCCGCCCCCGGCTCCGATGCCGCCTCCGCCGCCGGTGATGGCGCACGTTCAAGAATCCGA
This sequence comes from Polyangia bacterium, assembly GCA_035315605.1. Classification (GTDB taxonomy): domain Bacteria; phylum Myxococcota_A; class Polyangia; order Fen-1088; family Fen-1088; genus JADGRB01. The sequence continues at coordinate 3,482 of DATFXS010000682.1, read as the reverse complement.
CTTCAACCCCGACGTCCGCCGCTGGGCGATCGGTTACGCCGGGATCAGCCAGGTGCCGGTCACACTGGGCGTCAACATCACCGTCCCGGCCGTCGGCGTCCGCTACTGGACGAGCCCGACCGTCGGGTTCGACATCGCCCTCGGCTTCGGCTACGCGGGCGGGTCGATGGACACCGCCGGCGTCAGCATGGACAAGGACAGCGTCACCGGCTTCGTGCTCCAGGGCGGCGTGCCGATCGCGCTGTCGACCCATCGCCACGTCAGCTTCCAGGTGATGCCGATCGCGTCGATTGCCCGCGGTTCGACCACCCAGAACACCGGTGCCACCTCGACGGATCTGAGCGGCTTGCGCATCGACGTCGGTTTCCGGGCCGGCTTCGAGCTGTTCTTCGGATTCATCGGCATCCCGGAGCTCGCGCTCAGCGCGACGATCGGCGCCCAGTTCGAGTACCTCAAGGCCAGCGCGTCGACGAGCGGCATCGAGTCGAGCGACACGACGTACAGCCTCACCACGACGGTCCAGAACAACCCCTGGGATATCTTCACTGGCGCCGTCTCCGCCCGTTATTACTTCTAGGCGTGCCATGAAGCCTCTCATCACCATCGTCTGCGCGTCGCTGGCCGGCGCGCTGATCGCAGCCGGCTGCAACTCCGGGACGGGTGGCCCCGCCTTCCCCCCTTCCAACCCCTTCGGGACCGATCCGGCCCCGACGACGGGCAACGAGCCCCCCGGCACCGGTGGGATCGATCGGCCTCCGTCGACGACGACACAACCGCCGCCACCGACCGGAACGGTCGAGCAGCTCTGCACCTACGACTGCCAGCACATCGAAGCCCTCTGCCCGGGCGGCAGCGGCGGCTCGTCCTGTGTGGGCTCGTGCGAGCAGGCCGCCGCGTACTTCCCGGGCTGCGAGACCCAGTTCAAGACGTACCTGAGCTGCGTGGGGGGCGCGCCGATCGACTGCGCCAACGGCAACGCCCAGATCAGCGGATGCGACGCGCAGATCGCGGCGGTCCAGAGCTGCGCTCAGGGCACCGCCGCCGCCCCGTGAGCGATCGCGCGCGTCAGTAGCGATCGGCGCCGAGCCGCAGCCTGACGTGCAGGCTGCGCGCCGGCGCCGCGCCCGCGCCGCCGACCTTCGCCTCGTCGTCGAAGGCCACCTCGCTGCGCGCGTGCGCGATCAGCCGGCCGAGGCGCACGAACGGCGATTCCTCGCTGGCGAGCAGGTCGGCGAGGCCTGGCTTGTCGGTGCCGCGCCGCGCGCCGCGCAGCGGATCGCGCACGCCGTCGTCGCCGAGCAAGTAGGCGTAGCCCTCGGGCGTCGTCGGGATCGCGCCCAGCGTGTCGCGCGCCAGCGCCCGCACCACCGACGGCGAGGCGCCGGGCGCGCCGCGCAGCACCGCCTCGGCCGCCGCGACCGACCAGCGCTCGCTGCTCGCGGCGCCGCCGCCGGCCGCCATCAGCGCCAGCCGCCACCAGAGCGGTCCGCGCTCGCGCATGTCCATGTCGAGGATCCACTGCGGCCCTTCCGCGCCGGCTGCTGACCGCGTCTTCGGCTGCTTGCCGTCGAGGCAGTCGTCGATGCGGTGACGCAGCGCCGATTCGCTGAGCGACAGCACCAGCGCGCTCTTGCAGAATGAATAATAGAGCGAAATGTCGCGCATCTCGTCTCCGCCCGCCGAGCCGGCGCGCACGGCCACGAACGGAACGTCGCGCTCGCGGCCCGCCTCCCGCCACTGGATCGCGCCCGGCGCCGCCTGCTCCAGGACGGCGCGCGCCCCGGCGAGGAACGCCACCGCCGCGGTCATGTTGCGCACCTCGATGCCCGCGTAGATCGGCAGCTCGATCAGATCGCGGAACGAGCGCTCGCCGGCGCCCGTCGCGACCTCTTTGCGGATCGCGTCGCGCGCCGCGGGCGTGGCCGTGTCGTCCATCCCCACCATCGCCCAATCACCCAGCCAGTCCACCTTCAGTGACCCGACCAGCGGCAGCTCGCGAAGGGCGCGCCCGAGCTCGCGGCGAATCTCGGCGTCGGGTCCGATGGCGATCGCCGTGCGCAGCCCGCCGCCGGCGCCGCCCAGGTCGACGCGGGCGTGCCCCACGGTCCGCAGCATATCGGCGTAGTCGGTGCCGGTGATGATCGGCAGCACGCGCACGTCGCCGACCAGCGGTCCGCGCCCATCGGGCGCCAGCGCGATCCGGATGGCGATCGGATCGATGTTGGTGCGCCAGAAGCTCTGGTAGCCGGCCGTGAAGATGTCGTAGGCCGCCTTCTCCGTCGGCGTCACCTTGGCGACGGGCGGCAGGTCGATGAGCGGCGTCAGCGCGCCCACCGCGCCCCACGACGATCGCGCCGCCCGCCCCGGCTGCCAGTCGATCCGATCGCCGCCCGGATGCGCCAGCTCGTCGCGCGCGAGCAGCCCGGAGGCGACCATTTCGTCGGCGCTGGCGGGGACGCGTCCGTACATCCAGCCGTACAGCAGGGCGGCGTAACCCGGGCGCGACAGCTGGGCGAGCCCGATCTGGCGGCGCGCCTCCAGCACCTTCTGGCGCGGCCCGATCACCTCGCCGACGAAGCGGTCGCCCAGATACGCGAGCACGTCGGCCGGCGTGGCCGCGTCGCGCGCCAGCATGTAGCGGAAGTCGGGCTCGTCGGCGAGGCGCGGTTCGCGGCCTGCCACCGCATCGATGATCCGCCGCGTCGCGGCCAGGCTGTTCGAGACGATGTCGAAGGCGCCGATCGTCGCGCGGTGCCGGCGCACGACGCCGTCGTTCGATCGCGTGACTGTGATCGGCGTGCCCTGATGGTCGACGGTCGACGACTTCAGCCCGCCGTGGGCGGCGCCGAACGCGGCCAGCGTGCCGGCCAGCGCCGCCTCGAACGCCGGGCGGGCGCGCACGCGAAACACGATCGACAGGTCGCTGCCTTCGCGCAGGTAGGGATCGCTGCCGACCGCGGCCAGATCGTCGACGACCGTCGGACCCAGCAGCTTGGTCAGCGGGCCCTGGCGCAGACCGAGCTCCGCCTCGTAGCGCGGCGCCAGATCGTAATCGGCCCCCTCTCCCATTCCGGCCAGCGCGGGCGCGATGTCGGCGTCCAGCTCCTCGCGCAGGCGGATCAGATGCGCGAGCGTCCGGAAGCGGACGTAGTAGAAGGCCGCCGGCGTGGCGGTGGCGAGCGGCTCGGACGGGACAGGACGCCCGAGCGCCGCCGTCATCGCCGCCCACGGGTGGGGCTTGAACGACGGCGGTTTCAAGTTGGACAGCGGGACGGTCGCGGGCTCCTCGGCGACGGCGAGCAGCGCGCGATCGGTCTGCAGCGTCTCCTGCAGCGACGTCATGCCGGTCGTCGTGTCCATGAGGCGCGCCAGCTCGCTCGGGTCGCGCCGGGGCGCCGTCACGCGCGCGACGGGTTGCGCGCGGCCCGACGACTCGGGCCTCGCCGTCGCAACCGGCGCGGTCTCCTTCCCCTTACCTTTTC
>DATFXS010000681.1:0-2141 GCA_035315605.1 Polyangia bacterium | reverse complement strand
AAAACTTCCGCTCGCGCCTGCGCTCGCGGTCGTTCTGCTCGCGCTCGCGTGCCGCGCCACGGGCAGCGGCGAGCGGGGTGGAAGCTCGTCCGGCCGTACGGCGCCGCCGCTGGATCCGCCGCACGCGCTGGCGTCTCTGGCGACCGAGTACTGGGACGCCCATCTGCAGGCGCGCCCGCTGGAGGCGACCGAGATCGGCGATCGGCGGTTCGACGATCGTCTCCCGGACAACACGCCGGCGGCGCGCGATCGCGAGATCTCGGCGCTGACCGCGCTGCGCGCGCGGGTGTCGGCGGTGTCGGTCCCGGCACTGTCGCCCGGCGATCGCGTGACGCGCGCGCTGCTGATCGGCGAGATCGACACGGATCTCGCCCTCGATGGCTGCGCGCTGGACGACTGGGCGGTCGACGCGCGCGACGGCACGCAGGTCGCCTTCCTTCGCCTTCCCGAGCTGCAGCCCGTGCGAACGCCGGCCGAGGGCTGGAAGCTGGTGGCGCGGTGGGAAAAGATGGCCGGCTACATCGATCAGGAGACGGCGAATCTCCGGCGCGGGCTGGCGGCGGGCAAGGTCGCCCCCGCCGAGGAGATCAAGCGCGTGCTCGGCCAGCTGGACGATCTGCTGGCGAAGCCCGACGACAAGTGGCCTTTGCGCACGCCGGCCGCCGCGCCGCACGCCGACTGGCCGGCGCCCGAACGGCTGGCGTTTGTGCGGGCGATCGATGCGGCGATCGCGGGCGCCATCCGGCCCGCGTTCGACCGCTACCGCGCGGCCCTCCGGAACGAGATCTTGCCGCGCGCGCGCGACGAGGCGCACGCGGGCATCCTGAACATTCCTGGCGGCACGGCCTGCTACGCCAAGCTCGTCAAGGTCCACACGTCGCTGGCGCTGTCGGCCGAGGAGATCCACCGCATCGGGCTCGAAGAGCTGGCGCGCATCCACGCGGAGATGGCGCAGGTCGGAAAGCAGGCCTTCGGCACGGGATCGATGGACGATCTGCGGCGCAAGCTGCGCGGCGACCCGAGCGCGTTCTTCCGCACGCGCGGCGACGTCGAGAACGCGGCCCGCAAGGCGCTGGCGCGCGCGCAGGAGGCGGAGCCTCGTTTCCTCGGGCGACTGCCGCGGCAGCCGTGCATCGTCAAACGAATCGAACCCTACGAGGAAAAGGACGCGCCGATCGCCTACTACCGGCCGGCCGCCGTCGACGGCACGCGCCCGGCCGCCTACTACGTCAACACGTACAAGCCCGAGACGCGCGCGCGTTACGAGGTCGAGGCGCTGGCGTTTCACGAATCGGTGCCCGGCCATCACGTCCAGACCGCGATCGCGCAGGAGCTGACCGGACTGCCCGAGTTCCGCAAGCACGCGGGCGTGACCGCGTTCGTGGAGGGGTGGGGCATGTACGCGGAAGGGCTCGCCGACGAGCTCGGCCTCTACAAAGGAGCGCGCGAGCGCCTCGGCCGGCTGAACTTCGCCGCCTGGCGCGCCGCCCGCCTGGTCGTCGACACCGGCATCCACGCCATGGGCTGGAGCCGATCGAAGGCGATCACGTTCTTCGAGGAGAACGCGATCCTGGCGCACGACAACATCGTCAACGAGGTCGATCGTTACATTGCGTGGCCCGGTCAGGCGCTGGCCTACAAGCTGGGTGAACGCGAGATCCGGCGCCTGCGCACGCAGGCCGAATCGCGCCTGGGCGCGAAGTTCGACGTGAAGGCGTTCCACGATCTCGTGCTGGGCGGCGGCGCGGTCAGCCTGCCGGTGCTGGACGAGCAGGTCGAGACCTGGCTGGCCGCCAGCGCGCCCGCTGCCAGTCCGCCGGCGGCCGCCGCGCCTGCGGCCGCCGCGCCCCACTGACCGCCGTCGACGAGTGGATGTATCATCGCCGCGGAGATGGTGCGGCGATGAAATCCTGGTTCGTGCCGGTTCTGCAGTTCTGGTTTGGTGACGTCGACGAGCTGGGGCGGTCCGACGTGCAGCACTCGCGCCGCTGGTTCATGAAGGACGAGGCGTTCGACCGCGAGATCGCGGATCGCTTCGGCGAGACGTACGCGGACGTCCGGGCCGGCCTTCGCGAGGCGTGGCTGGATGATCCGCGCGGACGGGTCGCATACGTGATCGTGCTCGACCAGTTTCCCCGCAA
>DATFXS010000680.1:0-7905 GCA_035315605.1 Polyangia bacterium | reverse complement strand
ACCGCGCGCTGCTGGAGCGCTGGGCGGCCGAGACGCCGGCGTCGTTCCGCTTCGCGCTCAAGAGCCCGCGCCAGATCACGCACATGAGGAAGCTGGTCGATGTCGGCGATGCGGTCGCGCGGTTGGCGGAGACGGCGGGCGCGCTGGGCGACCGGCTGGGACCGATCCTGTTTCAGCTGCCGCCGTTCCTGCGCAAAGATCTCGGCGTGCTCGAGGCTTTTCTGGCGACGGTGGCCGCGTCGTCGACGGTGACGGCGCTGCGCGCCGCGCTCGAGTTCCGGCACGCGTCGTGGCTGTCCGACGACGTCTACGAGGTGCTCAAGCGGCACGGCGCCGCCCTCTGCGTCGCCGATTCGGAAGACTTCGCGACGCCGCTGGAAGCGACCGCGGGCTGGGGGTACCTGCGGCTGCGGCGGCAGGACTACGACGAGGCCGCCCTGCGCGGCTGGGCCGACCGGCTGAAGGCGCAGAGCTGGGACGACGCCTACGTCTTCTTCAAGCACGAGGACGAAGGGGCGGGACCGGCGCTTGCGCGTACCTTCCGAAGCATGATGATCTGACCCTGGACCCCGGGGACCGGGACGATCGCCAAATTTGGCAAGTATCCCACCTGGGATTACACTGGCACACATCATGGCTAGAGCTATAGCTGGCGCCACAGTCTCGTTCGGCCTCGTCTCGATCCCCGTGAAGCTGTTCGCGGCGACCCAGGCATCGGCCGGTGTCTCGTTCAATCTGCTGCATAAGAAGTGCAACACCCGGCTCAAGCAGCAGTACATCTGCCCGACGGACAACGAGATCGTCCATCGCGACGACATGGTCAAGGGCTACGAGTTCGCGAAGGACCAGTACGTCACCTTCACGCCCGACGAGCTGAAGTCTCTCGAGGAGAAGGCGACCGGCAGCATCGACATCGCCGAGTTCGTCCCGCTGGCCGCGATCGATCCGGTCTATTTCGATCGGCCCTATTACCTCGGCCCCGAGAAGGGGGGCGACAAGGCCTACCTGCTGCTGGCCGAGGCGATGCGCGAGACCGGTCGCGCCGCGCTGGCGCGCTACGCCGCCCGCGGCAAGCAGTACCTGGTGATGCTGCGTCCGACCCAGGACGGCCGGGCGCTGGTGCTACAGCAATTGCTGTACGCCGACGAGGTCCGCTCGCTGGCCGACGTTCCGCTGCCCGACGGCGAGGTGCGCGAGCCCGAGCTGAAGCTGGCCAAGCAGCTGATCGACCAGATCGCGTCGGACACGTTCGATCCGACGCAGTACCACGACGACGTTCGCGAGCGAATCCAGGCGGACATCGAGAAGAAGGTCCAGGGCCAGGACATCACCGAGGCCGCCGAGGCGACGGCCGAGCCCGCCCGCATCATCGACCTGATGGCCGCCCTGAAGGCGAGCCTCGGCAAGGGCAAGGCCGCCGCACCCGCCGCGCCGCCCGCCGAAGCCGAGGCACCGGCGGCGTCTCGTCGGAGCGCGCAAAAGTCGGCGACGACCGCGAGCGAGCCGAAGCGCGCCCGCAAGCGCTGATAGTTATCCACAGGCGTCGGGTCGAAAAGATTCTGGTGCCGATGCGCGCTGGTATATTCCGGCGCGCGTGAGCGGCTACACGACACAGGACGTCGCCCGCATGATCGGCGTCAGCGCGGGCCGCCTGCGTGCCTACCTGCGCGCCGGCGTCCTGTCGCCAGAGAAAGGGACGCGGGGCGAGCTCCGCTTTTCGTTCCAGGACCTGTTGCTGCTCCGCAAGGCAGAAGGGCTGGTCAGCCAGCGCATCTCGCCTCACCGCGTCCGGCGCGCGCTCATGAAGCTGCGCGAGCGGCTGACCGAAGAGCAGCCGCTGACCGGCGTCTCGCTGGGGACCGACGGGCCGCAGGTGGTGGTGCACGAGCGCGGCGCGCGCTGGCAGGCCGAGTCCGGGCAGGTGCTGCTGGCGTTCGAGAAGATCGAGGGGGCGGCCGACGAAACGCCGCTGGTCGCGCTGCCGACGCGGCCGGCCGGAGAGCGGCCGACCGGGGCCGACGTCGTCCCGCCGACGGTGGAGGAGATCTACGAGCTCGCCTGCGATCTCGACGAGGCCGATCCCGAGCGCGCCGAATCGAGCTACCGCCAGGTGATCGCCCAGGCGGCGAACCACGCCGACGCGCACATCAACCTGGGACGGATCCTGCATGAACGCGGCGAGCTGGCGACCGCCGAGGAGCATTACCGGCGCGCGCTCGCAACCCGGCCCAATGACGCCACCGCCAGCTTCAACCTGGGCGTCGTCCTGGAGGACGGCGGCCATCACGCCGATGCGCTGGAGGCCTACCAGCGCGCCATCGCCGCCGACGAACGCAACGCCGACGCGCACTACAACGCGGCCCGCCTCTACGACCTGATGGGCGATTACGCGTCGGCGCTGCGGCACCTGCGCATCTGCCGCGACCTGGCGCGCCGCCAGCGCTGACCGCTCCGCGCCGACCCCCGCTTGCCCCGGCTGGGCTCGAGCGTTACCTTTCCCCAACGCTGGTGAGCCTCCCCGAGCTTTCGTGCCGATCGATCCTGGTTGTCGACGACGACCCCGACGTGCGTGACGCGATCGCGAGCGTCCTCGTCGACGAGGGCTACGGCGTCACCGGCGTCAGCAGCGGCCGCGAGGCGCTGCGGCACCTGCAGGATCACATGCGTCCCAGCCTGATTCTGCTGGACATGATGATGCCCGAGATGGACGGCTGGCTTCTGCGACAGGAGCTCAAGAAGTCGCCCGAGCTGGCGTCGATTCCGATCGTGATCCTGTCCGGCCACGGCGACGTCCGCGACGCCGCGCTGGCGCTGGGCGCCGTCGATTACCTGCGCAAACCGTTGCGCATGGACAGCCTGCTGGAGATCGCAGAGCGCTACTGCCGCCCCGTGTTCCTGAATTGATTAAAGGCTAGACTCGCCGGCCGGATGCGCAACCGTCGCTGGGCCGTGGTCGTGCTCGCGGGGGGCCTTGCGATCGCGCGCGCCGCGCACGCGGACATCGACGTCGACGTCAACGAGGACGTTCGCGCCCTGCCCCAGCCGCCGGTGCCGAAGGCGCGCTGGTTCACGCTGGAGACGCCGCACTTCGAGCTGCACTTCTATCCGGAAGAACGCGACTTCGCCGAGAAGGCGGCGATCATCGCCGAGCGCGGCTATCGCCTGCTCACGCGCTATCTGAACTGGCAGCCGAAGGGGCGGATCAGCATCTTGCTCCTCGACCAGACCGACAGCGCCAACGGCGGCGCCACGTCGGTGCCCTACAACTTCATCTACGCCTACGGCGCCCCGCCCGACGGCATGGACGAACTGTCGGACTTCGACGACTTCGTCAAGCTGCTGATCACCCACGAGCTGACGCACGTCGTCCACCTGGACACGATCCTGAGCTGGTGCCCGCGGTTCGTCGATTCGGTGCTGGGAAAGATCTACGCGCCCAACCTGGCGCAGCCGACCTGGTTCATCGAGGGTCTGGCAGTGCTGATGGAGACCCGCCAGACGACCGGCGGCCGCCTGCGCAACACCTTCTTCGACATGCACCTGCGCGTTCCGTTCCTGGAAGGCCGGGTGATGGGCCTGGACAAGATATCGGTCGGGTACGGGCCGCTCGCTTACCCGGGCGGCACCGTCCCCTACCTCTACGGCTCCAGCCTTCTCCGCTACGTCGAGGATCGCTACGGGCCCGAGAAGATCCGCGAGATCTCCCACCGCTACGCGGACGAATGCATCGCCGGCGGGATCAACCGCATCGCTTCGCAGGCGACCGGGCGCCCCTACACGGGCGCGTTCGGCGACGACCTCTGGAAGGAATGGACCCTGTCCATGTCGCATCGGTACGCCCTGCAGAAAGAGGAAGCGGAGCGGCGCGGCCTGACCAGCGCGCGCCGCCTGACCTTCGAGGCGCCGGCGCCGAGGGGAATCGGACCGCGGCCGGTCTTCTTTCGCGACGGCACGCTGGTCTACCAGCGCGAGAACAACGATCAGGAACCAGCCTACGTGCGCCTCGACATCAAGACCGGCCGGCAGGAGAAGCTGGCGACCGCGCACGGCGGCGGCCCGGCCGCCCCGACGCCCGACGGCCGCGGGCTGGTGTTCCAGCGGCTGACGTTCATCCCGCTCGGCTTCCGGATCGGCGGCGGCCCGGAAGGGAGCCCCCACCTGAGCTGGAACGACATCTACTACGTCGATCTCGCGAGCGGCAGCGTGCGGCCGTTGACGCGCGGTTATCGCGCGCACGAGCCCGACGTCTCGCCCGACGGCACGCAGGTGGTCTGCGCCCTGACGGGCGAGACCCAGCGCCAGCTCGCCGTCGTTCCAATTCAGGGCGGTGTGCCGCGCCTGCTGGCGCCGGACGCGCCGGGCCTCGTGTACACGCCGACCTTCTCTCCCGACGGCCGCTTGATCGCGTACTCGCGCATGAAGCCGGGCGGCTTTCGCGACATCCACATCTACGACCTCGTCGCCGGGACCGACCGCGCGCTGACCGTCGACCGCGCGATGGACATCGACCCGCGCTTCACGCCCGACGGCCGCTACCTGCTCTGGTCGTCGGATCGCAGCGGAATCTACGACGTCTACGCGTACGAGCTGGCGACCGCGCAGCTCTACCAGGTGACCAACGTGCTGACGGGCGCCTTCCAGCCCGCCGTCTCCACCGACGGCAAGGAGCTGGTCTACGCCGGGTTCACGAACGACGGTTTCGATCTGTACGCGATGCCGTTCGATCCCAAGGCGATGCAGCTGGCGCCGCCGTTCGCCAACGCGCGCCCCGACAGCCCGCCCAACCTCGCGGGCGACAGCGACTCGCCCGACTCCGTCGCCGGCGGGGAAGGCGTCCCGACGATCACGCGCACCACGAACTACAAGCCGTGGAAGTACCTCTACCCGAAGCAGTGGAACCTCAGCTTCTACTCCGACGCCCTCGGCCGCGGCCGTTCCGGCTACATCAGCACGACGATCAACGATCCGGTCAGCAACCACGTCATCAGCGCCAACCTGCTGGTGCCGTTCGACGGCGACCCGTCCGTCGCGGTCGGTTATTCGTACCGGCGCCTGTTCCCTTCGTTCGATTTCAATTTCCGGCGGACGGCGCAGAACGTGCCGGGCCTGACCATCGACGGCAACAACACGATCTACCGCCAGCTCGTGCTCGGCGCGACCGCGTCGACGACCATGACGTACCTGCAGACCGCGGCGTCGTCCGGGCAGCTGTCGTTCGGCTACGACTACAACGCGTACGGCCCGGAGAATCCGCTCCCCGTCGTCGATCCGACGGGCGGCATCGTGATCCCACCCGAGCGGGGACCGGACGCGAACGTCTTCCTGTCCTGGTACTTCCTCAATATCCACAACTGGCACTACTCGATCAGCCCGCAGGAGGGGCGCCTCGTCCGTCTGTCCCTCCGGTTCTCCGATCCGGCGCTGGGCGGCCGCTTCCACACCACGGAGGTCGTCGGATCGTGGCAGGAGTACGTGACGATGCCGTGGGCGCGCCTGCACGTGCTGGCGCTGCTCTGGAGCGGCGGCATCGGCATCGGCGACAAACGCGACTTCTTCGCGCTGGGCGGTTTCGCCGAGCAAGACATCCTGCGGGCGGTCTTCCTCAACCGGCCCCAGTGCTGCACCTACCTGCGCGGTTACCCGACGAACAGCTTCGTCGGCGACGCGTACCAGATCGCGTCCGCGGAATACCGCGCCCCGCTGCTGCGCATCGAGCGCGGCTACCAGACGTTCCCGACGTACTTCCGCCACCTCTGGGGCGCGGCCTTCGTCGACGGCGGCAACGCGTACCAGGGCCGGTTTCAACCGTCGGCGCTCAAGCTGGACGTCGGCGCCGAGGTCAACCTGGGCTTCCAGCTGTTCTACTACCTCGAGAGCCAGCTCAAGGTCGGCTACGCCCACGGGTTCTCGGCGCCGGGCGGCGACCAGTGGTACCTGCTGGCGGCGGGCTCGTTCTAACTCACCCCGCCGCGCGCGACTTTGCTAGTGTGCGGGCGGTGAACGGGTCGTTCGTCGGACTGCTGCTCGGGGTCGCCATGGGCGCGCGTCACGCGCTCGATCCCGATCATCTGGCGGCGGTGTCGGTGCTGGCGGCGGATGCGCCCGGCGCGCGGCGCGGCGCTCTGCTGGGCGCGCTATGGGGCATCGGCCACGCCGCGGCGCTGCTCGGAACGGGCGTCGTGCTGGCGGCGCTGGCGGCGGAGCTGCCGCCGGCGATGTCCGACGCGTTCGAGCTGGCCGTCGCGGCGATGCTGATCGTGCTCGGCGCGCGCGCCCTGACCCGCGCCCTGCGTGCCGGCGGCGCCGGCCCGGCGCGCCTCCACGCGCACGCCCGCGTCCAGCACCGCCACGCCGGCCCGCCGGCCCACGTCCATCTCGCGCGTCGCACCCTCGCCCTCCGCCCGCTCGCCGTCGGTCTCGTGCACGGCCTGGCCGGCAGCGGCGCGCTGACCGCGCTGGTGCTGGCGCGCCTGCCGTCGACCGAGCTTCGCTTCGCCTACACGGCGCTGTTCAGCGCCGGATCGATCGTCGGCATGTGCGCGCTGTCGGGTCTGGCCGGCTGGCCGCTCGCCCGGATCGCGCGCCACCCGCGCGCCGCGCGCCTGCTGCTCGGGACCGCCGGCGCGATGTCCGCCGCGCTGGGCCTGGTCTGGGCCTGGCCCGCCGCGGGCCGGCTGTTCTAGAGCGCGCCCTCGCGCTTGAACTCGTCGGCGAACAGCTGCTGGATCAGCGCCGCCGCCTCCGCCTTTCCGCCCGTCACGTGCGGCGCGACCGCCGCGCCGAACTGCGCCGCCGTCTGGTAGCGCAGCGCCGGATCGACCGCCAGCGCGCGCGAGACGATCGGCACCGCCGCCGGAGGTAGCTCTGCGACCAGCTTCAGCTGTTCCGTGCGCGGCCCTGTCGCCGCCCGCATCAACTGGTCGAACGTGCTCTGTCCCGGATAGAGCTGCTCGCCGGTCAGACCGTAGTAGAGGACGAGCCCGAGCGAGAACAGGTCGGAACGCGCGTCGACGGCCTGCCCGCGCGCCTGCTCCGGCGACATGAACGAGACGTTGCCCTTCACGACGCCGACGTCGGTCTTCGAGACCCGCCCCTCCCCCTTCACGATGCCGAAGTCGAACAGCTTCACCTCGCCGCGCGCGGTCACCATCACGTTGCCCGGCGAGATGTCGCGGTGGACCAGGCCGATCGGGTTGCCGTGCGCGTCGGTCCGATTGTGCGCGTAGGCGAGCGCCTCCAGCACCTCGTGCACGAGGTAGAGCATCACCTTTTCGCCCAGCGGACGCCCGACCCTGTCCAGATGCCGCTGCACCATCTTTCCCAGATCGCGTCCGATGATGTACTCCTGCGCCAGGAAGTACTCGTCACCGACCTTGCCGAAGTCGAACACCGGCACGATGTTCGAGTGCACCAGCGTCGATCCCAGCTTCGCCTCGTCGATGAACTGCTCGACGGCGGCGCGATTGCGCGCCACCTCCGGACGGAGGCGCTTGACGACGTAGACGCGGCGAAACCCTTCCGCCCCGTGCAGGACCGCCGTGTACAGCTCCGCCATGCCGCCCTCGCCCAGCCGCTCGAGCAGCCGGTAGCGACCGAACGTGCTCGCACCCGTCAGGACCCGCTCGCGGTCCGGGTAAGTGTCGGCTGCGGCCAGCTCGGCGGCGCGTCCCGCGATCCCCGCGTTCCACGCCGGCAGCGCCTCGCTCGCCGCGCCGGCGCCGCTCTTCGCGATCTCGGTCGGCCGGTGGGCGATCTCCTCGGGAGCTTCGTAGGGCTGCGTGCCGCGGCGTTTGCGTTCGTTGGCCGGGTCCGTCCGCATGCGGGGCGAGCCGAAGACCTGCAACCCCGGCCCGGCGGTGGTCTCGGCGGGCTCCTCGATCGCGCCCCCGCGCCGGCGGAGAAAAA
>DATFXS010000679.1:0-2485 GCA_035315605.1 Polyangia bacterium | reverse complement strand
CGCGGCGCCGCGGCTAGCCCCGCCCCGGGCGGCCCGCCTCACGGAAAGGAGCGCGGGTCATGCTCAACCTCAGCGAGCACCTGAAGAACCTCAAGTCGGACATGGAAGTGGGAACCGTCAAGTCCTGGTTGAGCCGCTATCCCTACCTCGACCTGTTCGAGGTCAAGACGATCCCCGGGCGCACGATCTCCTGGCGCCGCGAGGAAACGCTCGGCTCGGTCAGCCGCCGCTCGATCAACGAGACGTGGGTCGAGTCGACCGGCACCGACAGCGTGCAGTCCGCCGCCCTGGAGATCATCGGCGGCACGATCGACATCGACCGCGAGCTGTTGGACGAGGACGTCTACGACGACGAGGCCGCCAACCAGATGTCGAAAAAGGCGCGCGCCCTCGGGTACACGGCGGCGTCCGACATCATCAACGGCGATCCGGGCGCGGACATCGAGCAGTTCGCGGGCCTGAAGGTCCTCACCGCCGAGCTGCCCTCCCGGCAGACGGTCGACGCGGCCTCCATCGACCTCTCGACGCCGACCGCGCGCGGCACGAACATCGCCGAGGCGCTGCGGTTCATCCGCATCGCGGTCCAGCGCGTGCGCGCCGGGACGGGCTACTACCCCGCGTTCGGGCTGCTCAACGACACGCTCGAACAGGCGCTGGTCGACGGCATCACGCGCGCGGGGCTGCTGCGGGTCACGGACGACACCATCGACCGCCGCATGGCGACGGGCGAGCCGTGGAACCTGTATGGCATCCCGATGTATGACGCGGGCTACATGCAGGATCAGTCGAGCAAGATCATCTCGGACAACTCCGACGGCACGGGCCTCACGAGCGTGTACTTCGTCTACTCGTCGATGAACCACACGCGCCTCATCCAGAAGTACGCGCCCCGCACCGAGACCATCGGCAACCTGGAGAACGGCGTGCACCGGCGCTGGCTGCACTACTGGGCGTTCGGCCTGCAGGTCAAGGACAAGTTCTCCGTCTCCCGCGGGAAGAACTTCAAGGTCGCGTAGGGCCGCCGGCCCGGGTCAGGAAAGGGGGCGCTCATGCCTTCCGCATCGCTCGATATCTACCAGACGCGCGCGAACGCCGCGACCTCCGGGGCGTCGGGGCAGCTCACGGGCCAGATGGTCCCGGGCGGCGCCACCGTCGACGAGATCGACCTCGGCGCGGGCAACGCCCTCGCCGGCGCCCCGGGCGCGGGCCACGGCCGCCAGCTCTACCTGCACGCCGCCGTGGCCTCCGCGTCGGGCACCGGCTCCGTGACGCTGGCCCTCAGCGTCGAGACCGCCGACGACGTCGCCTTTACGGTGGGCAACGTCACGCGGTTCACCACGCCGACCCTCACGACGACGACCAACGCCACGCTGAACGCGAGCGGCGTCTGGGCGCTGCCCGCCCTCCCCCAGCGCTACGCCCGCATCAACTTTGCGGCCGGCGGGACGGCGCCCGTGTTCAACGTGACCGCCGCCCTCGGTGACCGCGGCGATTCCCGCTTCGTCGACTGGGGGACCCGGTTCTAGCCCGCCGGGGCGCCGGCCGCGGACCTGCGCGCCGGCGCCCCGGGCGGTACCCTGTTGGAGGGCCCATGCCGCCATACCGCATCATCGAGTCGCCCACGGTCCACGCGCGCTACACCTCCGGCCCCGAGGCGGGCCAGCCGAAGCCGCCGTTCGAGGGCACGCGCCTCGGCCAGCGGTTCGTCGGCGGCCGCGCCACGGTGGACGAGGAAGCGATGTGGCCGTACTATGACCCGCTCACCTTCCGCGACAGCCTGCACCGCGTCTGGCACCTCCTGGTGATGGACTTCCAGTACGCCGACGTGACGCCGGACGACCAGCCGCCGAAGTACCCCCTGCCCACGCCAGAGACCGCCGTCTACCTCACCTACGAGCCGGCGACCCCGCCGCGCACGACGGGCGGCCGCTTCGTCACCGCGGCCGACCGCGATGCCCCGCCGCCCCGTCCGCCGCGCCGCGCCACCGCCGGCGGCGCCGACGCCGGGCCGCGGCGCGTCCACCGCAAGAAGCTGCCCGAGGAGAGGCCCGATGCCGGTCACGGCCCCGCAGACGCTCCTCCATACGCGCCATGATGCGCTCGCCGCGCTGACCACGCCCCTCGTCCCGGGCGCGGGCGCGTTCGCCGTCGACACCCCCGGCATCTTCGATGACCTGCCGACGGCGGCCCGCATCAGCACGGCGGGCGCGACGGAGATCGTCACCGTCGACGCCAGCCTCGGCGGGAGCACCTTCGCCATCACCCGCAGCGTCGACGGCACGTCGGCGGGCGCGCTCACCTTCCCCGTCGGCGCGCTCGTCGAGATCGTCCAGTCGGCCGAGCAGTGGCGGCGGCTCCTGCGCGCCTGGGCGGAGAAGCTCGCCGGCTACGTGAACGTCCGCGAGTACGGGGCCACCGGCGACGGGGTGACCGATGACACGGCGGCGCTCCAGGCCGCCATCAACAGCATCGACCCGCTGGTGGG
>DATFXS010000678.1:0-5370 GCA_035315605.1 Polyangia bacterium | reverse complement strand
CGGCGGCAAGATCGATCTTGGGGCCGCGACCTGGCAGCTGAACACCTTCGACGAGTACGCGGTCGAGACCGCGCTGCGGTTGACCGAGGCCGGCAAGGGCGGCGCGCGATCGGGCGAGGTCGTCGCGCTCAGCATCGGGCCCAAGGACGTCCAGCAGCAGCTGCGGGGCGTGCTGGCGATGGGCGCGGACCGGGCGATCCTGGTCGGGGGCGACGACGCGGGGCTGGACGCGTGGGCGGTCGCGCGGGTCGTCAAGGCGGTGGTCGAGCGCGAGAAGCCGGATCTGGTGGTGCTCGGCAAGCAGGCGGTCGACGGCGACTCGAACCAGGTGGGCCAGATCCTGGCGGGCCTGCTCGGGTGGCCGCAGGCGACGTTCCTGGCGAGCATGCGGCTGGCGACTGACGGCAAGAGCGCGACGGTCACGCGCGAGGTCGACGCGGGCGTCGAGGAGAAGCGGGTGCGTCTGCCGGCGGTCGTGACCGTCGACCTGCGCATCATCGGCAAGAAGGCGGTGCGCGCGGAGGGGCTGGCGGGAGCGGAGGCGGAGTGGGACGAGTCGCCGCGCTACGCGTCGCTGAAGGGGATCATGGCGGCGAAGAAGAAGGAGATCAAAGACGTCACGCTGGCCGAGCTGGGCGTCGACGCGGCGCCGACGATGAAGGTGAACGCGTACGAGGCGCCTCCGCAGCGGCAGGCGGGCGTCAAGGTCGCGTCCGTGGAGGAGCTGGTCGCGAAGCTTCACAACGAGGCGAAGGTGATCTGATGGGCGCCGTCCTCGTTTTCTGCGAATCGGATGAAAAAGGCGTGCGAACGTCGTCGCTGCCGGCGCTGACGGCGGGCGCGGCGCTGGCGAAGCAGGCGGGCGGCGACCTGTGCGCGGTCGTGATCGGCAAGGGCGTGGCGGCGGCGGCGGCGGCGGCGGCACAGCACGCGAAGCGCGTGCTGGTCTACGACGACGCGAAGCTGGAGGCGCCGCTGGCGGAGACCTGGGCGCCGCAGCTCGCCGACGCGGTCAAGCGGGCGGGCGCGAGCGCGCTGCTCGGCACGGCGTCGTCGACCGGCAAGGACGTCTTGCCGCGGGCGGCGGCGCTGCTGGGCGCGGGGATGGCGTCGGATGTCACGGCGATCCTGGGCGCGAACCGCTTCAAGCGGCCGGCTTACGCGGGCAACGCGATCGAGGACGTCGAGGTCGCTGGCAGTGTCGTCGTTGCGAGCGTGCGCCAGACGGCGTTTCCGCCATCGGCGCCGGGCGGCGGCGCGGGCCCGATCGAGAACGTCGCCGTCGGCGCGGTCGATGCGCTGGGCGCGGAGCTGGTGGCGCTGCACGCGACGCAGAAGACCGCGCGGCCGGACCTGGGCGAGGCGAAGGTGGTCGTGTCCGGCGGGCGTGGCATGCGCGAGGGAGCGAACTTCAAGGTGCTGGAGGAGCTGACGGATCTGCTGGGCGGCGCGCTCGGGGCGAGCCGCGCGGCCGCCGATGCGGGCATGGTCCCGAACGAGCTGCAGGTGGGGCAGACGGGGCGCGTGGTGGCGCCGCAGCTCTACATCGCGGTGGCGATCTCCGGCGCGATCCAGCACCTCGCGGGGATGAAGGGCTCGAAGGTGATCGTCGCGATCAACAAGAACCCCGACGAACCGATCTTCCAGGTCGCCGACTACGGCCTGGTCGACACGTGGGAAAAGGCCATCCCGGCGCTCATCGCCGAGATCAAAAAGCTGAAGTCCTGATCCCCTCTCCCCGCTCGGCGGGGAGAGGGTTAGGGTGAGGGCCCGCGATGCCCTACATCAACCTCGCCCACGCCGGCCGCGTCCACTACGCCGAGCGCGGCGAGCGCCGCCCCGGGCGGCCGTCGGCGCTGCTGATCCACGGCGCGGGCGCGTCGTCCGCGATCTGGCTGATGGCGCTGGCGCGCGTGGCGCGCGCCGGGCACGCGATCGCGATCGATCTCCCCGGCCACGGCCCCAGCGCGGCGGACGGCGCCGCGCTCGACGGCGCGCGCGGCTTGACGCTGGGTCGGTACCGCGACGCCGTCGGTGAGCTGGCGGGCACGCTCTGCCTCGGCCCGTCGGTGCTGGTCGGCCACTCGCTGGGCGCGCTGGTGGCGATGGAGGCGGCGCTGGCCTGGCCGGACAAGGTGCGGGGCCTCGTCCTCTGCGCGGCCGCGCCGCGCCTCGGCGTCGATCCCGAGCTGGCGCGGCTGCTGCGCGACGACCCGGCGCGCGTGGTGGCGTGGCTCGCCGAGCACGCGCTGTCGCCCCGCGCGAAGCCGGCGGTCCGCCGCGGCTTCCTGGCGGCGGGCGACATCACGCCCGCCGACGTCGTGCGCGCCGACTTCGCGATCGTGCGCGACGCAAACCTGGGCGCGCGCCTCGGCGCCCTCGCCTGTCCCGTCACCTGGCTCGACGGCGCCGACGATCGCATCGTGGCGCCCACCGAAGGCCGCCGCGGGGAGATCGTCACCCTCCCCGACGTCGGCCACCTGGTGCCCATCGAAGCACCGGCCGCGGTCGCGACGGCCGTCGTCAGCACGCTCGGCGCTCAGACTTGAACAAAATTTTGAGCAACCGTTCGGGCCGAGATCCCGATACAACTGCATTCGTTCAGCGAGGCAAACGTGAGGAGTGGTCGTGGCATGCGCGCTTTAGTCGCCGCACTTGCGCTGGTTGCGGCCCCGAGCTGTTACAAGAGCCTCCGCACGAGTCCTCCGGACAGCGGAACGAGCGGTTCCGGCGGAGGCGGCGGTGCGGGGCTTGCGGACGGTGCTGGCGGCGACGACTCTGGCGATGGAGGGCTAGATAACGCACCGATGGCGTGCGACGGTGCGTCGCCCCCAGCGGCGCCGCAGCTTCGGCGACCGATGCGCGGCGCGTACACCGGCAGCCTGCATGCCCCGACGGCACTGGCGACGTTGCGACCGACCTTCTCGTGGGCCGCCGTCGCGCCGACCTGCGGAACCACGACGTACGAAGTCCAGGCGGACGATTCGTGCGCGCCAGGCGCACTGGACACGTGCACCTTCCCGAGCCCCGAGCTCGACGCCAAAGGCATCGCCGGTCTCAGCTACTCGCCAGCAGCCGATCTGAAGGTCGCCACCACCCCACCGGTCGGCGCCTTCTACGCCTGGCGCGTGCGCGCCTGCGACGCGAGTACCCGCTGCGGCTCCTGGTCCGAGGTCCGCTACCTTCACGTCGGCCGCGTCCGCGAAGACATCAACGGCGACGGCTATGGCGACCTTCTGGCGCCGAGCAGCCGCGGCATCGAAGTCTATTTCGGCGCCTCGCAATTCGACGTCAGCGCGCCGAGCATTACGATTCCGGACCACGTTGGAGCAACGCCGACATTTTCGGGCGACGTCAATGGTGACGGCTTCGGCGATTTCTTCACTTCGACCGACTACACGCCGAGCAGCGGCCAGGTTCCAACGATCTACTTTGGCGCGCCGACTCTCACGGCTCCGGTGACGTTACTCCTCACCAAAACGGCCGGTGGGCCGTCGACACTGATACAGACCAACTCTGCGGGCGACCTGAACGGCGATGGCTTCGCAGACCTCATCGTGCAGTGGGCCTACAGCATCACGACGCCCCAGACGGAGCTGCGCATCTTCTTCGGGAACACCGTCATCGCCAACATTCCCGACCTCTCGATTCCAGGACCCTATGTGAACGCCTACACTCTCAATCACTCAGGGCGGGTAGGTGACCTAAATGGCGATGGCTTCGAGGACATCGCCCTCACGGCGATAAGCGATGGCGGATCCAATGGCGGGCTAGTGCAGCTCTTCGCGGGTGGCCCACACCCGACGGCCACAGCGGTTGACATCGCAACGAACGCCGCGACGTATCAAATCGAATCCGTTGGCGACGTCGACCGCGACGGGTTCGACGATGCGTTGATCGTCCTCGCCGGCACGAACTACGCCCTCTATCGAGGAGCGGCGACACTACCTGTAAGCGTGGCTAAGACTTGGACCGATACGACAACTTCTGCGGCCGCCGGTGGTTTCGATATCGACGGCGACGGCTTTTCGGACTTCCTCGTCGGCACGAATGCAGCGGCCCCAATTCTCTATCGCGGCGCTACAACGGGTCCGAGTGCTGTCTTGAACGGTCTTTCCCATCTCACCGGCTCCAGCATCGTGGCGTTCTCTGATCACGATGGTGACGGCCGTCCCGACTTTATCGGCATGAGTAGCCCGTTCAGCTATCCGTCCATGCAGTGGGCCGGCAGCGATGGAACCACGGACCCGCGCGCGTTCATCGTGCGCCTCCCTGCCGATGTGATGCTCTACGGTCAGCTCGTGCGCTGACTCGTCAGTTGCATCCGATCATCGAGGTGCTCAGGACGACGTCGTCGATCCAGAGGTCGGTGTCGATACCGCTGAAACTCTGCCAGCCCATGATGAACTCGACGAACTTTCCGCTCAGCCAGTTCATCGGAAGCCCCGGACTGTTCTGCCAATCGCTGGGTGAGGTGATCGAGTGGACCAGCGTTCCGTTGGCCCACGCGTAGAGTGTGTTCTGGGGCTGATCGCCCAGGAAGGCGACCTCGATACACTGCCAAGCGTCAGCCGCCACCACCGGGCCCATGCCCCATTGCGCCATGAGCGGTGAAATGTTGTCGCTCGGCGTTTCGTTGGTGCCGATGACGCCCTTGATTTCGCCGAAGCGAACTTCGTCGTTCACCGTGCCGACTGCCTTGCGGATCCCGAGCAATGTCTCGTGATTTGCGCCGGGGTGCATGCCGAGTTGGCGCGTGAAGTAGATCCATGCGCGAGCGTAGAGCTTGTTGGTGCCACTCGGCAGGGCTTTCGTCAGCTGCGTCGGCTGCTGTCCACCGTGAAAGTGAATCGACTTGGTCCCGGAGTGCGCGCGCGTGTTGTCGACGAGCGCCAACGTCTGGCCATTCGGGTTCTGACCGTTGGAAATGTAGGCGATGAAGTTGTTCCAGCCGGGAGGCTGCATGCCGACGGTTCCCGACTCGAAGTTGTCACTGAAGAAGCCAGTCGACGTCGAACCGCCAGTACCCGCGGTTCCGGTCGCGCCGCCAGCGCCTGCCGTACCGCCACCGCCGCCACCACGGCCGGCAGTGCCACCGCCGCCCGTGCCGCCGCGGCCGCCGCTCGTGCCGGCGGTGCCCGCGGTGCCGCTGGTGCCGGCGTTGCCCGTCGTGCCACCGTTGCCCGCGCTGCCCGTCGTGCCGGCCGTACCGGTTGTGCCGGCGGTGCCGGTCGTTCCCGCGGTGCCGGTCGTCCCGGCGGTGCCGGTCGTGCCGGCGGTGCCGGTTTGGCCGCCCTGCGCGCTGCCCGCGGCGCCCGTGGTGCCGGCCGCTCCGTTGCCCGCGCTGCCGGTCGTGCCCGCGGCGCCGCT
>DATFXS010000677.1:0-3764 GCA_035315605.1 Polyangia bacterium | reverse complement strand
AGCGGCGGCGCCAGACCCGCTTCGATCATCGCGCGCGCCTGCTCGTGGATGGTCGCGTCGTCCTCGGGATCAGAGGCCGCGCTGGCGGCGACGGCCACGCCCTCGATCAGGCCGCCCGACAGCGCCGGCAGCGGCAGCGGTCCGTGCCAGCGCCACGCCAGCGACATCCCGAACCAGCGATCGCCGAACGTCCCGGCGAACACGTGCGCCATCTCGTGCTGCAGCGACCGCGCCGGGAACCGCGTGGTCTGCACGAAGATCTCGCGCGTCCACGGCCGGGCGTACAGCGTCCCGCCCGCGCCGACCAGCGTCTTCTTCACGTCCGCGGTCGGAAACTCCCACACGGTGATCGGAAGGGGCGGCTCGACGCCCAGCGTGTCCCGGAGCTGCTGATACCGGAACTCGAGGTCCTCGCCGGTCAGCGCGACGTCGGCGGGAGACTTCGTGCCGCGCGCGTAGTGGAGGACGAAGTGCTCGGTCTTCAGCGTTCGATCCAGCGCCTCCGCCAGGTCGGCGCGCGTGATGCGGAAGCGCAGGCTGCCGCCCCTCGCGTAAAAGACGCCGGACGCCACCAGCAGAGGCAGGGCGGCCGCGAGCGCGCGGCGGCGCCAGCGCAGCGGATTCCAGCCGCGGCCGATCGCCGCCAGGCCGATCGTCACCGCGGTCGCGATCCAGATCAGGTTGACCAGACGGAAGACGACGAGGGTCGCGGGCGGCCGCAGCGCCTCGTCGTAGATCGGCCCTGGAAAGTAGCCCCCGAAGGGATCGAAGGCGAACACCGGCGGATCGCGGTAGAGCCGCAGCAGCGACCAGAGCAGCGACGCGACCGGCAGCGCGAACGCCAGCAGGCGGCCCCGGCGCCGCCCGGCCACCGCGACGCCGACCAGGACACCGGCCGGCGCGGCGTAGACGACGGTGGCGAGGGGCAGCAGCGCGAAGAAGCCGAAGCCGACCGCGAAGCTGCAGTTGCGGACGCGGAGGGCGTTGGCCACGGAGATCAGCAGCGGCAGCACCAGCAAGGCCGCCGCCACCACGCAGGCGCGGGCGCACAGCCGCAGGAGGCCGGGGGCGTCGGCGGGCCGCCCTCGGACCGCGACCAGCCCGTGCCCGACGTCGACGGCGGCCACGGCCGCCGCCAGCCCGAGGGCGAAGGAGAAGTCGTACCCCAGGACGTCGAACAGCGGGATGAAGGCCAGCACGACCGCCAGGATCGCCAGCAAGCCGGCCCAGACCAGGGCGCGCAG
The DNA here is from genome assembly GCA_035315605.1 of Polyangia bacterium. Taxonomy (GTDB): domain Bacteria; phylum Myxococcota_A; class Polyangia; order Fen-1088; family Fen-1088; genus JADGRB01. The sequence continues at coordinate 2,520 of DATFXS010000677.1, read as the reverse complement.
GCCGGCGCCGCGGCGGGCTTCGTTGACGGCCGCGCGAACGGGCTCTAACATGAAAAGGCCTTCACCTTGACCACCATGGCCGACGACGACGAGCGACGCAGAGAAGCACGCGCCCCGATCGAGCTCAAGGTCGAGTACAAGCGACTGAACACGTTCTTCTACGATTACACGAAGAACATCTCGAAGGGTGGCACCTTCATCAAGACCGAGAAACCGCTCGACGTCGGCACGATATTCCTGTTCAAGCTGATGCTGCCGTCGCAGTCCTCGCCGCTCGCGCTGCGCGGGGAGGTGCGCTGGGTGGTGAAGGACGGTGCCCCGCTGCCGCCCCAGGTCCCGGCCGGGCACGAGGCCGGCATGGGGATCAAGTTCGTCTACGACAGCATCGAGCAGCGCGAGGCGCTCGAACAGATCGTCGAGAAGATGATGACCGACAGCCTCGGCCCGCTGATCTACTCGCGCCTGGTCAAGAAGCCGAAGAACTGAGCGGACATCGCGGCGAAGCCGCGGTGCCCGGCCGCTCGGTTGATCGCGGCCCGCGTCGATTTGGCGGCCCAAAGGCCCGGCTCGTCCGTAGGTCATGTTGCGAGGACGTCGCCGACGATCGGCGCGTCCAGCGGCAACATGCCTGCGAAGGAGGTCACATGAGGAGAAGGATGGCTCGTTTGCTTCTGATAGGAGGCCTGGTGGCGGGGCTCACCCACGGCGCGCCCGCGCACGCCATGATGAAAACGCCGGGCTCGGCGGCCAGGGCGGCCGATGCCAGTCAGCAGGCTTGCCTGTATTACACGGGCGCCGGCGTTAGCAATTCATTCTGCGATTCGGCGACGGTCACCGTGATCGTGCCGGGTTCGCTGCAGATGACGGCACGGCAGGTGAACCCGCAGATCACCGTCTGGAGCGCCGGAGCGCGCACGGCGCAGTGCAAGGCCCTCATCGTCAATGGGAAAACCGGCGCGGTCGTCGCGGCGAGCCGGTCTTCGACGAAGACGAACGCCTACGAAAGGATGAGTTTCGGGTGGCTCGGCAGCACGGCCGATTCGCTCTTGTCATTCGAGTGCAGGCTCGCGCCGGGCGCCGGGATCGAGAGCGCGTTATGGCAGCTGTTTTGAAAGGGGGCGCCGTGAAAAATACCTTCGGCCTTTGGGTCACATCGGCTTTGATCGCTGCGGGCGCGATGTCCATCGGTGGCGACGCACGTGCTCGCATCTACTCGGGGAGTTCCGGACGCGCATACAATCCGAATGGGCAGGCGTGCGTGACGTACGAGATGGTGGATAATTTCGCCGGGCAGGGCATCGCCGTGGCGGCCCAATGCGCGAGCGCGGAGGTGGAGATTCCCATCTTGCTCCCGTATGGAACGTTCACCCTGATACAGAGCACCTTTACGGCGTTCGGCAACAACACCGGTGATGTGTCCTGCAATCTGGTCGTCATCGACGGGATCACCGGCGACTTCGTGTCCCAGACCGGTTACAAGAGCAACCCGGCGCCTAGTTTTCAGACAGTCACGCTGGACAACACGCTGACCTCCGCCAACGCCGTCGGCTACGTCGACTGCATCCTCAGGAATAACGCGATTCTCGAGACCGTGACGGTCAACGAGGTCGGTGGCGAGCCTTTGAGGACGTGGCCAGGAAGCAGCGGGCACGCCGTGTCCGGGAACACCGAGCAGGGCTGTTTCACGTATTCCGGCGCGATGATCACCAACAGCAACTGCGCGGAAGCGCACGTCGTGATACCCGTGCCGACGGAGAATTCGGCGTTCGTGTCGACGGGCCGGATAACGGTCTTCAGCCCTGCACCGGACTCGGCGCTCTGCCGATTCGTCGCGTACTCGCCGGACGGCTCGATTCCCAACGAGCCGACGACTCTGGCGGCATCGGCGCTATGGGGTTCGTTCGAGGATATGGACCTCGGCAGCGCCCTCCCGGTGGGTGGTTCATTCGCGTACGAATGCTTCCTGAATCAGAACGCGTCCGTGCTCGCGACGTACACGAACCGGTAGTCGGTTCGTCAGCCGATGAACATGGTCTCGCCGCCGGTGCGGGGCGGGGCGCCGGACGCAAAGCGGGCGGGGTTCCAGGCGGTCAGGAATGCGTGCTGCGCCCCGCCGCGCAGTGCGGAGGCGAAGTGGCGGGCGACGACGGGCGCCATCATGAAGCCGTGGCCGCGGAAGCCGCACATGACGTGAAAGCCCGGCACGTCGGGCAGCTCGCCGACGATCGGATCGCCGTCGGGGGACAGATCGTACGGCCCCGCCCACTGGCGCACGACCTTGACGTGGCCGAGCACCGGCATCAGCTCGCAGAGCGCGCGCGCCATCGTGGTCGTGAACGCGAGGCGCGATCCGAGGCGCACCTCGCCGGCGTCGTCGTCGTGGTCGGGCATCGAGATCCCGCCCACCAGCTCGCCGCGCAGCGACTGCGACACGTAAAGGCCCGTCTCCGACACCGTCACCATCGGTTTCAGGAAGGGCTTGAGCGGCTCGGTCGAAAGGATCTCGTGCCGCTGCGGGCG
>DATFXS010000676.1:0-4396 GCA_035315605.1 Polyangia bacterium | reverse complement strand
AACGCGGCGTGCGACGACATCTTGCCCGCCGCCACCTCGGCCGCCAGCGCGGTCAGCTCGGGCAGCGCGGCGCCGGGATTCTCTGGCGGCGGACGGACGCCGCCCGGCTTGACGGTGGCGCCGAACGTCGTGACGACGAAGATGCGGACGATGTCCGAGCGCTCGGCCGGCAAGGCGCGCCCGTAGGCGTCGACGAGATCGGCGATGTTGCCGGGTGGCTTTCCCTCCAGCACGGCGCGCGCCCAGGCCGACAGCAGCTTCGCCTGAAAATTGCGGAACGGACCCAGAACGGCCGCCGGGCTGATCCCCTCGGGGACCCGGTCCTTGACGAACGGCGCGTAGACCGCGTCGGGCGCGATCTTGCGGCCGACGGTCTTGGATTGCGCCAGCCGGTAGATCACGGTGGCCGCCACGTTCGGATCGGCCAGCATGTCGGCGGCCGCGCGCGGCGCGCCGTCCGGCCCCAGCGTGTACCGGTTCTCGCGGACCGCCGCGAACAGCTCGCGCTGCTGCGCCGTCCCGGCGTCGCCCGGCATCGAGCCGGCGGGCCCCTCCCCCACGCGCCACTCGCGCGCGACGACCTCCAGCGCGCGCGAATAGCCGATCACCAGCGGGTGCTTCGGGTTGGCCGCGTCGGCGGCCGCCACCCGCGACGCCGCGAGCAGCCCGAGCTTGCCCGCCAGCGTCTGCTGGAGAGCCCGATCGTGGTCCGGGTACGCGTCGACGGAGACCGCGAGCAGCTCCGGGTAGTCATCCTCGCCGCCGAACGATCCCTTGAAGGCGATGCCGCGCGAGGTCGGGCCGTCGCCCCGCGCCCCGCCCATGATCAGGACGGTCGGCTCGCGCGCCGCCGCGCGCGGCCCCTCGCCGTAGCGCCGCCCGCCGAGGTCGATCTCGCGAATCAGCTGCTTGGCCAGGTAATCGGTCCGCAGCACCTCGCCCGCGAACCCGACCGCGAACTGCTGGTGCATCGGCATCGCGCGGGGATCGTCCAGCTCCGCCTTCACCACGAATGGCAGGCCCGCCTTGCTGCGGGCGGCGGCCCCGTCGCGCGGGGGAGCCGGCGCCACGATCATGAACGAATCGGGTGGCGCCAGGGCCGTGTCGCGCTTGCATCCGGCGCCGGCCGCGGCGCAGGCCGCCACCAGCACGGCCGCCGCCGTCGCCCGGCTGGAATCGCGCGCTGCCCGCCCTCGGCGAGCGCCGCCCCTCATTGCGCGTGCGCCGCGTGCGCCCCGCAGTACATCTGCAGGAGCCGATTCAGCGCGTCGAAATCGACCGGCTTGTACAGGACGGTCACATCTTCCTTGATGCCGATCATCGGATCGTTCGCGGCCGTCATGATCACCCGCGGGATCGCCGCCAGGCTGGGGGTCCGTTTGACGATCTTCAGGAACTCGGCGCCGTTCATCACCGGCATGAACAGATCGACAAGCATCAGCGCCGGATGTTCCCGTTCCAGCACCGACAGCGCAGCTTTCCCGTTCGGGACGCAGATCGCCCGGTAGCCGCGTTCCTCCACGACATCGTTGATTGTCATCGCCACGTCCTGGTCGTCCTCGATGACGAGCACCGCAGGAGGGGCTGGCGACGGCTTGCTGGCCATGGCGATCACGTGCGTCGTCCCGACTCTATAGATCCGACCTCGGCCGCGAGCAATGCTTGTGTCGCAACATTCTTGGATGCGATTTCATGCTACAAGCCGAATGGACCGGCTGGCCCCGTAGCTCAGGTGGATAGAGCGGCGGTTTCCTAAACCGTAGGTCGCCTGTTCGAATCAGGCCGGGGTCACAGCGAGCGCGACCGCCAATCGCCCGGGCACGGCCTGCAGTCCTCGTGCCACTCGAGCGAGCGAACCACGGGCGTCCCAAAAATTACAGGGACTTGCGGCCTGCGACATCCGCACACCACGCGGCACCGGGACGACGGCGATCACGCACGCGGCGCTGACGTCGCCGGCGCCGACCGCGCCGGACGCGATGCATGCGGCGGTCGCCACGTCTTCAAAACGCGGATGACCAGCAGCGCCGCCAACGCGGCGGCGAACAACAACGGCTGGCGCAGGTCCGACTTCACGCGCCAGACGAAGTGCACGACGCCCAGCCCGGCCACCAGGTAGACCAGACGGTGCAATCGCTTCCAGCGCGCGAACCCGAGCCGCCGCACCATTCCGTCCGTCGACGTGAGCGCCAGCGGGATCAGCAGCAGAAACGCCGCGAAGCCGACGGTGATGAACTTGCGCTTGACGATGTCCTTGCCGATCGCCGGCAGATCGAAGAACTGGTCGACGCCCAGGTAGACCGCAAAGTGCAGGCAGACGTAGAGGAACGTCTCGAGGCCTAGCATCCGGCGCAGGCGCAGCGGCCACTTCCAGCCTGTCACGACCTGGATCGGCGTCGGCGCCAGCGTCGCCAGCAGCAGCGTCAACGTCCAGAAGCCGAGCCGGTTCATCGCCTCCGCGATCGGGTTCGCGCCCAGTTGCCCCGCCCACGCGAGCCAGCCGATGCGCGCCGCCGGCACCATCGCCAGCGCGCCGATCGCCACCTTGGCCAGACGCGAGAGCCATTGCCTGCGCGCGGCCACGGTCAGAAGTTCCTTCGCAGATCCATGCCGGCGTAGAGGCCGGCGACCTCGTTGCCGTACCCGTTGAATGCCAGCGTCACGCGGCGGCGCAGCTCGCCGATGCGGCGCTCGTTGGCCTGGCTCCAGCGCGGGTGGTCCACCTCCGGATTGACGTTCGAGTAGAAGCCGTATTCGTGCGCGTTCTGGCGGTTCCAGCTGGTCGGTGGCTGCGTCTCGACGAAGCGCACGCGCACGATCGACTTGATGCTCTTGAACCCGTACTTCCACGGCACCACCAGCCGGACCGGCGCGCCGTCCTGGTTCGGCAGCACCCGACCGTAAAGGCCGACCGCGAGGATCGTCAGCGGGTGCAGCGCCTCGTCCATGCGCAGGCCTTCGACGTACGGCCATTCCAGGGCGCTGGTCTTCTGGCCCGGCATCTCGTCGGGCGCGAGCTTGGTCGTGAACGCGACGTACTTCGCGCGCGACGTCGGCTCGAGCTGCTTGATCAGCGGTCCCAGCGGGAAGCCGACCCACGGGATCACCATCGACCAGGCCTCCACGCAGCGCAGGCGGTAGACGCGCTCCTCCAGCGGGAAGCGAGCGATCAGCGCGTCGATGTCGATCACCTGGGGCTTCGCGATCTCGCCCTCGAACGCGACGGTCCACGGGCGGGTCTTCAGTCGATCGGCGTTCGCGGCCGGGTCGGATTTGTCGGTGCCGAGCTCGTAGAAGTTGTTGTAGGTGGTGACGTCCTTGTAGGGCGTCCGGGGCTCGGCGGTGCCGAACGGGCCCGGCTTGGTGGCGCCCGGCAGCGCCGGCAGCTCGGCCGGCGGCGCGACCACCTTCGGCTTGCAGCCGGCGAGCCCGAAGGTCAGGCCGGTGGCGGCCGCGGCGCCGCCGGCGAGAAAGTCGCGCCGCCGGAGGTAGAGGCCTTCCGGCGTGATCTCCGAGGATGGCAGGTCGGGGCGCCAGATGGAGGGCATCGCCTGATCCAATCTACGCCAGCCGGCGTTCGTGGGTTACGGTGGAATCGATGCCCTCGCCGCCGCCCGGACCCGAGCTGCCTGCCATCCTGGAGATCAAGCGGACCCTCGACGGCCGCGAGAAGCGCTTCGACTGCCGGCTGCTCGCCCGGTCACCGGAAGGCCGACACGCCGCGGTGCTCTGGGTGGCGCCCGAGCCGATGCACGTCCACGGCGTCGACCTGCCGGCCGGAACGATCAGCGTGGGGCACTTCTGGAGCGACCGTCACTACAACGTCTACCACTGGCTGGATCCGGCCGGGAAAACCCTCGGGTATTACTTCAACATCTGCGACCAAACCCGCCTGGGAGCCGGCGTGATCGAATGGCGCGATCTGACGGTCGACGTGCTGGCCCTGCCGGACGGCCGGCTCGACGTGCTGGACGAGCACGAGCTGCCGGCCGAGCTGCCTACGGAGACGGCGGCCGAGATCTTCGCCGGCAAGGACGAGATCCTGAGCAACCCTGCGGCCGTGCTGGCCGAGATCGAGGCCGCCTCGCGGGCGGTCTGGCCCCTGCGGCCCTGAAAAAGGGCCTCGGGCCTCGGGCCTCAGGCCTCGGCGGTTCGCTCCCGCGCGCTACGGGTCCGTCGTCATTGGCGAACGTGGACATGGGCGTGTACGTGGTCGTGGACGTGTGCGTCGTCGTAGACGCAAACGTTGTCGTAGTCAGCGACTACGTCTATGACTATGTCCAGGTCCACGACCACGTCCACGTTGGCCGAGCGTGAGATGCGCTCTAAAGGCCCGTGACCACGGCGGGCCGGCGGTCGATCGCCGCGAGCGAGAAGGCGGCTATCAGATCGCGCG
>DATFXS010000675.1:0-8656 GCA_035315605.1 Polyangia bacterium | reverse complement strand
CCAGCCCGCTGGCGGTTTTTTCGGCGTCGGCCGGCGGCGCCTTTACGTCGGGCGGCGCGGGAATGTCGCCGGGGTTCGGCGGTGGCGGCGTCGGCGCGGGCGGCGGCGTCGCGGGCGTGCTGGCCGTGGACGGCGGCGTCTGCTTGGGCGGCTCACTTTCGTTGCGGCTGCAGGCGACGCCGGTCGCGAGCAGCAGCAGGACGCATGACAGCCGTCCGGACAGGGTGCGTTCGTCGCTGGTCATGGCGCCGCTCTACCACGGACGGGCGCGTCACGGAAGTCGGCGCCGGTCCACCCTCGCGCGCTACACTGCCCGCGCCGTGGGGATGCTGGACGAGCCGGGCCTCGATCGCGTGCTGGACGCGGGCTGCACGGCGTGCGGCGCGCGCCAGCTGACCTTCGCGACCTACGTCGACGGCCTGTTGCCGATCATGGGCGGCGAGCCGGTGGGCCGGCTGACCTGGGTGTACGACGGTGAGAAATTCGTCGACGGCGTGTACGAGATCGCGTGCGCGCAGTGCAAGCAGGTCCTGTTCACGGCGGATGTCTGCCCGCGCTGCCACGCGCCAGGCGGCCTGGCGCGCGCCCTCACGACGCCCAACCGCTGGCCGGTCCCAGCCGCCTGTCCGTCCTGCGACGACGAGCAGTTGCGCTACGTCGCCTTCGTTCCGGCGCGCGTCGCGTACGAAGGGAAGCGGGCCGATCGCGCGCGCACTGCGACCGAGCTGCACGAGGACGGCTTTCACGGCTACCGGGCCGATTGCCGCGACTGCGGCACGATCGCGGAACGGATCGATTCGTGTCCGCTCTGCGACGCGCCCGCACCGCTGCGCGCGCGCCCGGGCTGAAGCATGTTTCTCCGGTCCCCTCGCCCCGCGAAGCGGGGAGAGGGTTAGGGAGAGGGCGCGCACCCGCTAAGCAGACGCCTTCGTCGCGGGCGGCTGGGCGGCGGGGGTCTGGGCCCGCCGCAGCGTCAGGACGAAGCGGGTCTGGGGCGCGTCCGGATCGTAGGCAAGGCGGCCGCCGTGGGCCTCGGCGATCCCTTTCGAGACGCTGAGGCCGAGACCGGTGCCTTTGCCGATCTCCTTCGTGGTGAAGAACGGCTCCATGATGCGCCCGCGCAGCTCGTGCGGGATGCCGGGCCCGCTGTCGCTGACGGCGATGCGGACCTCCCGGTCGTCGGCGTCGACGGAGACGCGGACGCGCCGCTCGGCCACGGATTCGACGGCGTCGTGCGCGTTGCCCAGCAGGTTCAGCAGCACCTGGGAGATCTGAACGCCGCGGCACTCGGCGTAGATGTCGTCGGCGATCGGCTCGACGGCGAGATCGATCGAATGCTGGCGGAAGCGCTCCGCGCACAGCTCGATCGTGTCGCTGAGGATGTCCGCGACGCGTTCGGGCCGCATCGGATCGTTCTCGGCGTCGCGCGCGAACGAGCGCAGCGCATCGACGATGCGCCGGATCCGGTCGACGGTCCGGGCGACGTCGCCCGCGACGGCGCGGACGGCGGCGGCGTCCAGACGATCCCCCTCCGCCATTCGCTGCAGCCGGTGCGCGCGCAGCAGGATCGCGGCCAGCGGGTTGTTGATCTCGTGCCCGATGTTGCTGCTCATCTCGCCGAGCGCGGCCATCTTCGCCGAGTAGAACGACGCCTGGCGCGTCAGCTCCAGCTCGCGCTCGGCGCGCTGGCGCTCCTGAATGTCGCGGCGCAGCTGCTGCTCGGCCTTCGCATTGGCGGCGCTGATCTTGTAGAGGGCGAAGACGAGAATCCCGAACGTCACGACGGCCGAGTACGCCACATAGCCGGGCCAGGACGTGGCCGCGGACAGATCCTGGAACCTGGTCAAGAGGCGGCTCTGGACGATCGCGAAGCAGGCGATCGACAGCACCACGCACGAGGCGAGCGGGACGGCGTCGGCCAGATCGAACAGCGCGAACGGCATCGCGCACATCGCGATGAACACCATCTGCGCGCCCGATTCGGGCCCGAGCAGCACGGCGTTGCCGAGGACGATCAAGTTGGAGACGATGATGCAGAAAAGCCGCGACGCGAGCAGGTGACGCGTCCGATTGAGAAGCGGGAACAGGAGGTACGCGACGGTGCCGATGATGTCCTCTCCCCGCATCCAGCGCGGCGCGTGTCCCCAGTCGAACGGGATGCTCGCCAGCATGACGAACGCGCCGAACAGCGACAGGGTGTTGGTCAGGCGGATCCGCTTCTTGAGCGGCTCGGGCAGGGCGGGCGTCACGCCCTGCTCGGCGATTGAACGGACAAAACGACGGATGAGGTTGATCACGGCGCGCACGACGGTCCCGCTCCGGAGCGATATGCCACCTTTCGGTCGAAAAACTAGCCGCTGCTGGCGGGCGGCGGCGGAACTTTGTCTCTCTTTCGCCGGTGGCGCAGCTCGGCCTCTTCCACGGAGTGCGAGGACCGCAGGTCGGCCTCGAGCTTCGCCATCGCCGCGAGCCGGCTGTAAAACTCGTGCAGCCGCAGCAGATCGCTTTCGCTCAGATCCTCGACGTCGATCAGGCGGTTGCTGGCGCCGGGAATCGCCGCGACGATCTCGTTCAACTTCAACTGGATGGCCAGCGAGTCCTTGTTCTGCGCGCGCTGTATCAGGAAAACCATCAAGAACGTCACGATGGTGGTGCCGGTGTTGATCACCAGCTGCCAGGTGTCCGAAAAGTGAAACATCGGGCCGGTCACCAGCCAGACGACGATCACGGCGGCCGCGATCGCGAAGGCCCAGGAGCTGCCGGTCCAGGCCGTCACCGCGCGCGACAGGTTTTCGAGGCGCAGCCCGAGTCGCGACTTCGGTCGCATCGCCCGCGGGAACATCGCCGGCATGATACGTTGTTTTCCGAGCGATGGGCGTGTTGCTGCAGGCGTTCTACTGGGACTGTCCGCGCCTCGCCGGCGTCGAGCGCGGCTGGTGGCGCCACGTCGGCGCCCAGCTGGACGGCCTGCGTGCTGCGGGGTTCACGGCGCTGTGGCTTCCACCGTGCAGCAAGGCTGCCAGCGCGACGTCGATGGGCTACGACCCGTACGACTATTTCGATCTCGGTGAGTTCGATCAGAAAGGCGCCGTCGAGACCTGGTTCGGCAGCAAGGCGGATCTGGTGGCGCTGGTCGAGGCGTCGCACGCGCGCGGCATTCAGGTCTACGCGGACGCCGTCTACAACCACATGAGCGGCGGCGACCAGGAATTCAACCCCGACTTCAACCGCAACGGGTGGACCCGCTTCCGCCCCGCCAGCGGCCGTTTCCAGTTCGACTACACCTGCTTTCACCCCAGCCGGTTTCAGCGCGTCGACAGCAGTGCGTGGGGCGACATGGCCGATCTCTGCCACCGCAATCCGGACGTGTACGACGCGATCATGGCGCACGCGAACATGCTGGTCACGGAGATCGGCTTCGACGGATTCCGCTTCGACTTCGTCAAGGGCTACGGCTCGTGGATGATCCGCTCGATCCACGAACGCCAGTACGTGCGGGGCCGGCGCCTGGTGTTCCCGTTCGGCGTCGGCGAGTCGTGGAGCTCGGACAACGAGATCGACGCCTGGCTCGACGAGATCAACGCCTACAACGACAACCCGATCTGCGCCTTCGACTTCCCGCTGCGGTACCGGCTGAAGGATCTCTGCGACACGTACGGGTTCTCGCTGCGGCGGCTCGCGGAGGGCGGGACGCTGATGGCCGAGCGGCCGGAGCGCGCGGTGACCTTCGTCGACAACCACGACTTTCGCGGCGGCGACCAGGCGCCGATCGTCAACGACAAGCTGATGGCGTACGCGTTCATCCTGACCCACCCCGGCTATCCGTGCGTCTTCTGGCAGGACTACTTCGAACAGGGGCTGGGACAGCCGGGCAGCCCGCGCGGCATCGCGGCGCTGGTCGACACGCACGAGCGCTACGCGGGTGGCGACAGCTTCGTGCGCCACACCGACGACGATCTGTACATCATGGAGCGCCCGGGCTGGCAGGCGGCGTCCGGCCTGGTCTTCGTGCTCAACAACCGCGGCGACGGCTGGAACGGGACGTACATCGATACGACTCGCGCCAACACCGCCTATCGCCCGGTCGCGTGGAGCGGCCGCGACGGCGCGACGCCAGAGCCGACCGCCACGGGCGGCGACGCGCGCGGCCAGTTCTGGGCGCCCCCGCGCGGCTACGCCGTCTACGTTCCGGGGTAGTCAGGGGACCAGCACCGCGGCGCCCCGCACCTCGCCGCGCTTCAGCCGATCGAGCACGACGTTGGCGTCGTCGAGCGGGTGGGTGTCGAACGACGTTCGCACGGGGATCTCGGCGGCCAGCGCCAGAAAGTCGCGGGCGTCGACGCGCGTGAAGTTGGCGACGCTGGCCAGGCGGCGTTCCCACCAGAGCTCCTCGTACGGCATCTCGGGCAGCCGATCGAGATGAATGGCGTTGATCGCCACGGTCGCGCCGCGATCGACGGCGCGGAGGGCGGCGCGCACGACGTCGCCCGACGGCGCGAACGTGATCGCCGCGTCGAGCGGCTCGGGCGGCGGCTGGTCATATCCGCCCGCCCACTCGGCGCCCAGCGCGCGGGCGCGTTCCTGCTCGGCCGCCGAGCGCGTCGCGACGAAGATGCGGCAGCCGCGGTGGCGCGCGACCTGCAACGTGATCAGCGCCGACGCGCCGAAGCCGTAGAGGCCCAGCCGACCGCCGGGCTGGATGCCGGAGCGCGCGAGCGACCGGTATCCGATCACGCCGCCGCACAGCAGCGGCGCGGCGGCCAGGTCATCGAACCCGTCGGGCAGCCGGTAGGCGAAGTCCGCGCGCGCGACCGCGTGGGTGGCGTAGCCGCCGTCGACGTCCCAGCCGGTGAACCTGGCGCTCGCGCACAGGTTCTCGCGTTCCGTGCGGCACATCTGGCAGACGCCGCAGGTTCCGGCCAGCCAGGCCACGCCGGCGCGGTCGCCGATCCGCCAGCCCGTCACGCCGTCGCCGATCGCGTCGACGCGTCCGACGATCTGATGCCCCGGCACCACCGGTGTCTTCCGCAACTCGATGTCGCCCTCGCACAGTTGCAGATCCGTCCGGCAGACGCCGCACGCCCCTACCCGCAGCAGGATCATCCCCGGTCCAGGCGCCTCCGGCTCGCGCGCCACCGCGCGCAACGGCCCCGCCGCGGACGGCGCGGGTCGCTCGAGGATCATCGCGCGGTCCATGCCGAGAGGATAAGGCTGAACAGGCTCAGGCAACCGAGCGGAGTCTTACCCGAACGTGTCGCCGTTCCAGCCCCACATCGTGCCCACCGCGTCGGCGAAGTCGATGTAGATGCGGTCGGTCGGGACGGTCAGCGCCCGCGAAACGCGCGCGCAGATCTCCTTCGACAGGACGGCGGTGTCGTCGGCGGTCATCTTGCCGATGTTCTTGACGGCGACGAACGCCGCCGGGCCGCGGTCGCCGCCGAAGGTCATCGGCAGTCCCGGCACCAGGCAGGTCATCACCCAGCGCTCGGGTTTGCCGAAGCGAGCGGCGGCCAGCTTCGACAGCTCGCCGAGCAAGCCCTTCGCCCCGTCGGCCGGCGCCTCCGAGGACGTGAACACCTGGATGAGCGGCATCTCGTCAGATCGACTGCATGTAGGCGATCAGATCGCCGATCTGGCTGTCCGTCAGCCCGGACGTGCTGCCGTGCTGCGCGCCGCCGCAGGCCGGGTCGAAGCGGTCCGCCAGCGTCTTCGCGCAGCCGTTGTGCATGAAGGGGCCGCGGGTACCGACGCCGATCAGCGACGGAACCTGGAACGGGGCGCCGGTCCCGACGTCGACGGTCGCGTTGTTCGTGAAGTTCGCGCCCGCGTGGCACGAGGCGCAGGCGATGCCGCGCGACGTATCGTTGAACAGCTGGTGACCCCGCTCGACCGCCGCCGCGTCGGTGGGCGCCGCGCGCGGCACGCGCGGCTGGTTGTCGAGCCAGGTCATCAGCACGTCGATCTGGTCGCTCCCCAGGAGCGGTCCCGACATGCGTCCCACGAACACGTCGTTCATCAGCCGGGTCATGTCGGTCTCCAGGCCGTCCCAGTGGAACGGCGCGGTCTGGCGCAGGCTGCCCGAGTGCAGCGACTGCGTGCGCCGCGGTCCCTGACAGGTGAAGTTCCAGATCCGCCCGTCGTCGTTCCCTTCCAGGTGGCACGAGCCGCACGCCAGGAATCCGCCCGCATTCGCATGGAAGATCAGGTGGCCCGTGTCCGCCCGGCTGACGCCCGAAAGCGTCAGGCTGCTGCCGTCGGCGAAAAACAGCTTGGCCGGCTCGCGCGACTGCACGACGACCTGCCCCGAACCGTCGAAGGCGACGGCGATCGGCTGTCCCACGTCCTGCGGAACGGTTGGAACCTGTCCACTGCAGTCGACCGCGCCGCCGGCCGCGCCCGCCGCGCCGGTCGGCGGCGGCATCCGCACACCGCCAATGAAGCCGGGGCTGCACGGTGCGTGGGTGCCGTCGGGCATGCAACCGATGTTGTCGTCGGTCGTGCTGTCGACATCCGAGACGAAGACACGCGTGACGGCGGGAACCCCGGGAGGCGCGCCCTGCACGATGTTCGTGGCGTTGCCGGCCGAGACGAACGCGATCTTGTTGCCGTCTGGCGCGATCGCCATGTCGACCGCCAGCACCATCCCGGCCAGGGCGGGCCCCGTGCGGGTGCTGCCGTCGGACCCGATCACGGTGACGCCCGGATGCACGATGCCGCCGCACGTATCGGGGCCGCCGTATCCGCCGGGGACCGGCTGCACCGGCTCCATCGAAGAGACGCCGCGCTGGTGAAGCATCATCACGCCGCTGCCGTCAGGCATCGCCATCGTTCGCCACGCGGCGCCGGCCGTGAAGTTCTGGCCCTGGCGGGCGGCGGCCCAGCGGAAGTCGGGCGGCGTCACCGTTCCGGAGACCGTGCCGTCGGCTTCCACGGTCAGAAGCTGCGCCGAGCGGAAACGGCTGACCCGCAGGCGCGGCCCGTCGACGACGACGTCGCGCAGGTCGCCCACCAGTGTCAGCGAGCGGACCGCGCTGCCGCCCGCCGCGGGCAGGCTGACCAGCTCGCCACCGGCGCAGGCGACGTGAACCAGATCGGAGGCGGGGTCGTAGGCGACGCCGCGGGGCGCGGCGCAGACGTCGCGGCGCTGCAGCAGCGCGCCGGTGGTGGTGTCGATGCTGACCAGCGCGCCGCCGTGCCGGAGGGCGACGTGGGCGCGGGCGGCGCTGTCGACGACGACACGCCCGGGCTCGTCGCCGGGGTTGAGCGCGATCGTCGTGGTGACGGACTTGCTGGTCAGATCGACCAGGTAGACGAGATCACGATCGGGATCCGAGGCGACCGCCGTGTGTCCGTCGGGCAACACCAGCAGTGTGCCGCCGCTGATCGCGGGCGGCGCGACGGTCGCCGTCGTGGTCGCTCCCAGCTGCGGCGGGAACGGCGAGAACGAGACGCCGGGCGGCACCGGCATCGTGCCGGCGATGCCGCCGCTGCCGGTGTTGGCGGTCGGCCCGCAGAGCGGGGTCGGGGGGATCGAGACGGTGTCACCGCCAGCGCCGCTCGTGTTGGGCGACGGCGAACCGGAGCAGCCGATCAGGGCCGCCAGCGCCGGCAGGGCGGCGAACATCGAGCCGAGCAGGCGACCGAAGCGGGGGGTGGTCATCGCGTTTCTCCTCCGAGATCCTCTGTCAGAAAGTGCCCGGTTCGCTACCAATTTTGGTCACGAACAGCGTCGGTCCGTCATTTGTAACCGGGCGCGCTGTCGACCAAAGCAACGAACGTGCCACTACGATGTTCCCCGTCGGTGAAGTGGAATCACCTGGTTAGCAGGGGTTTCGTACGGATCGCCGGCCGCGGTCGGACGAATTGTCTGTCAGGAATGTCCTGCCTCCGACCCGGGCCTCAAAAAAACGAGGGTCGGCGGCGGCCAATGTGTTACGAGGGGCCCATGAAAAAGCTGATCGGGATGATCCTGGTATTGGGTACGGCGGCCGGCTGCGGCCGCCTGGGCGGCAGCTCTCCCAAGACGGAGGACGACAAGGTCCTCTACGCGCTCGGAATGATCATCGGGAGGAACCTCGTTGATTTCAACCTGACCGAGAGGGAGCTGGGGATCGTCGAGGCCGGCATGAGCGACATGATCTTCAAGAAGAAGACCGCCGTCGATCTCGAGACCTACGGCCCGAAGGTCGACAAGCTGCACACGGATCGCCGGACGGCGCGCGCCAAGATCGAAAAAGAGAACGGCAAGAAGGTCGTCGAGGCGGCCGCGCGCGAGCCGGGCGCGGTGCGCACGGCTTCGGGCGCGATCGTCCGCATCACCAAGTCGACGACGGGCCCGGCGCCGGCGCCGACCGATCGCGTGCAGGTTCACTACACGGGCAAGCTGACCGACGGGACGGTGTTCGACAGCTCGAAAAAGCAGGGGCAGCCGGTCACGTTTCCGCTCAACGGCGTCATCAAGTGCTGGACCGAGGGCGTCGGCATGATGAAGGTCGGCGAGCAGGCGGTCCTGACCTGTCCGTCGGACACCGCCTACGGCGACTTCGGCCAGGGCGGCCACATCCCCGGCGGCGCGACGCTGATCTTCGACGTCGAGCTGATCTCCATCCCGAAGTAACGCGCTCCGCTCACTGAACTCTTCGGCCGGGGGCGGGAG
>DATFXS010000674.1:0-6127 GCA_035315605.1 Polyangia bacterium | reverse complement strand
CTCGTGCGAAAGCGTCACGTCCGGCCAGGTTCTCTGTCAAACGGAGGACGCGGGCCCGCCGGACGACGGCGCCGCGGGCGCGGGCGGAACCACGGGCACGGGCGGCGCCGCCGGCGTGACGGGTGCTGCCGGCGCCACGGGCACGGCCGGCGCCACGGGCACGGCCGGCACGACGGGCACGGCCGGCACGACGGGCACGGCCGGCACGGGCGGCGGCAACACGCCGTTCTCGATGGCGTGCAGCTCGCTGGCGAGCGGCATGATCGGCGGCGGCGAATCGGTCTCCTCGCTGGCGACCGCCGAGCTGACCGGGACGACGGACATGTGGACGGATTACGTCGAGCTTTCGCCCGGCACGCGGATCGTCTGCAACTACAACCTCCCGTCGGGCGTGTCGGCGGGCGGCGTGTCGTCGATGGCGCTGCAGATCAACTTCCGCGGCCCGGCCAAGGCCGCGCAGCTCTGGACCTGGGAGGTCCTGGACACGACCACCGGCAGCTGGGTGTCACTCGGAGACAACGGCTTCGCGGCGGACTGGGTCTGGACGATGCACACCTACGCGTTCCCGGCGCCGCTCGCGCGCTACTTCTCGGGGACGACGCTGCAGATCCGCTACGGCACCACCAGCAACGTCGACGCCTCCGACGTCGACCAGATGCTGATCACGGGCACGCACTGAGGGCGGCGTTCACGGCGCTTTGACGGCGCAGCCGTAGTCGCCGACGAAGATGAATGACCGGCTGCAGCGGACGGTGACCGTCTTGCCGCCGTCGGTGAAGTCGAGGTCGTGGAAGAACGGGGTGCGCAGCACCCGCCCCAGCCGCTCGCGGCATGGCGCGCCGTGGCGTTCACAGACGCGCGCGCGCGCCATCCGTTCGATCGGTCCGGCGTCAGCGTAAACGTTGACCAATCCCGCGATCACGATGGCGATGATGATCAGCGAGATGATGCGCGAAACGTTGATTCTCATGGCCGCCGATCATGTTACCCCGAATGGCCGTTCGCGCCGCGGCGACGCCCTGCGCCAGGGATCTACCAATGAAATCAAGCCGTGCGGGGCATCTGCCGAGATCAAGGTCGGGTCAGACCGCGCCCCGCACACTGGCCCGAGATGGCGCCGAAGACTGAAGAATACCTGGGATCCGAACGCGCTGTGGCGCCGGCGCGCATCCTGATCGTCGAAGACAACCCGCTCAACCGGCTGCTCATTCACGACGTCCTGGAGCTGCGCGGCCACCAGGTGATCGAGGCGGCGACGGTCGACGAGGCGCGCCAGACGCTCTCCGAGGTGCGCCCCGACCTCTTGCTGCTCGACGTGCAGATTCCGGGCGGCGGCGGCGAGGCGGTGATCCGCGAGGTGCGCAAGCGCGATGACCTGGCCGATCTGCCGATCATCGCGGTGACCTCGCTGGCGATGCCGGGCGATCGCGAGCGTCTGCTCAGCATCGGATTCCAGGGCTACCTGTCGAAGCCGATCGACACGCGCACGTTCGGCGCGGCCGTCGAGTCGTACCTCAAGTCAGACAACGAGGGTCGAGGGAAGCATCGTGTCCGTCACCTCGGTTGAGACGCCGATCAGAATCCTGATCATCGACGACAACCTCCAGAACCGAGAGGTCGCGGAGGGTCATCTGGTCTCGGCGGGATATCAGGCGATCCAGGCCGAGAGCGGCGAGCAGGGGCTGGCGATGATCGAGGAGCAGCGGCCGGATCTGGTCCTGCTGGACGTGCTGATGCCGGGCATGGACGGCTTCGAGACCTGCCGGCAGATCCGGATGCTGCCGCTGGTGGGCGATACGCCGGTCCTGTTCCTGACCGCGCTCGGCGATCTGGGCACGCACAAGCAGGCGCTCGATTCGGGCGCCGACGACTTCCTGACCAAGCCGATCAACCGCACCGAGCTGTTGATCCGGGTGCGGTCGTTGCTGCGCATCAAGCAGCTCGGCGACGAGCTGAAGCGCAACTACGACGTCATCCGCGCCCAGCACGACGCGCTGCTGGGCGCCAACCGGCAGAAGGAGGAGCTGACCGCGCTGATCGTCCACGATCTGAAGAACCCGCTGTCCAGCATCCTTTCGAACGCGCAGTACGTGCTGTCGCGCAAGCAGCTGGGTGTGGATGAATGCGAATCGCTGGACGACATCCTGCGCGCCTCGCAGTCGATGGTGCGGCTGGTGATGAACTTGCTCGACGTGTCGCGCAGCGAGGACGGCGCGCTGATCCCGCACGTGACCGAATTCGACCTCGGCACGCTGCTGTCCGAGGTGTGCAAGGAGATGGGCCGGCGGCTGGAGGACAAGGACCAGAAGCTGAACGCGACCTTCGCGCCGGAGGTCGGGCCGCTGCGCGCCGATCGCGATCTGATCCGCCGCGTGATCGAGAACCTGATCGACAACGCCTACAAATACGGCCCGCGTCACACGACGATCAACCTCGAGATCCTGCCGGCCACGATGGACGACGGCGCCGAGCCGGCCGTCGAGATCCGCGTGCGCGACGAGGGCGAGGGCGTGCCCGCGCCGTATCGACACCTGATCTTCGAGAAGTACGGCCGCGTGGAAGGGCGGGCGGGCGCCGCCGCCAGCACCAGCCACGGGCTGGGGCTGGTGTTCTGCCGGCGCGCCGTCGGCGTTCACGGCGGCGCCATCTGGGTGGAGGACGGGGCGGGGCGGGGCGGCTGCTTCTGCGTGCGGCTGCCGATCGCGCGATTGCCGCTCTCGGCGGCGGCCGCGCCTCCGCTCGGCACCCCGCGCGGTGGCCTTGCCGTCTAAGAGCCGCCTCCGGCTGGCCGACGAGACGCCCGCGACGCGTCGGCTGCTGGCGGAGTATCGACAGGAGGTCTGGGACCGCACCGACAGGATGTTCCTCTGGCTGCTGGTCGGCCAGGCGGTGGTGGCCATCGCCGCGGCGCTGCTGACGGCCCCTCAGCCCTGGGACGGACCGCTCGGATTCCCGGTGCTGGCGTGGAAGGCGCTCGGGCTCGGCATCGTGATCGGCGCGCTGCCGCTCAAGGCGGTGTATTTGCGCCCGGGCTCCCGATCCACGCGGCGCGAGATCGCGGTCGGTCAGGGGCTGATGACCTCGCTGCTGATCCACGTCGCGGGCGGCCGCGTGGAGATGCACTACGCGATGATCTTCACGCCGCTGCTGTTCCTGGCGATGTACCGCGACGTCAGCGTGCTGGTGCTGGCCAGCGCCATCACGGTCATCGACCACGTGCTCGGGTGCTTCCTCTGGCCGCACTCCGTGTACGGCGAGGCTTACGTCTCGCGCTGGGCGTGGCTGCTTCCGATCTGGCTGATGACCATCGAGGATCTGGTCCTCGCGTTCTTCATCGTCCGCAAGCAGACCGACATGCTGACCGCGGCCCGCCGGCAGGCGACGATCGACGCCAGCCGCACGGCGCTGGAGCGCGAGGTCGCGGAGCGTCAGCGGACCGAGCGGCTGCTGTCGCTGCAGAACCTGATCACCCGCATCCTCGCGGGCGCGAACACCCTGGCGGAGGCGACGCCCGTCGTCCTCCGCATCATGGGCGAGAACCAGAACTGGCAGGTGGGCGAGCTGTGGGAGGTCGACGAGGGCCGCCAGACCCTGCGCTGCGTTCACATCTGGCACATGGAGGACTTCCGCGAGGTCGAATACATCCGGCGGCGTCAGACCGAGCGCATCGCGCCGGACATCGGCCTGGTGGGGCGGGTCTGGCAACGGCACCTGCCGCTGTGGATCGCGGATCTCGCCGAGGAGCCGATGCTGCCTCTGGCGGTGCTGGCGAGCGACTCGAAGCTGCACGGCGCCTTCGCGATTCCGCTGCGCAACGGTCCCGAGGTCATCGGCGTGATGGCGTTCTTCTCCAGCGAGGTGCGACAGGCCAACGACGATCACCTGCAGATGTTGAGCGCGCTGGGTGGCCAGATCGGCCAGTTCATGGAGCGAAAGCGGATCGAGCAGGGCCTGCGCGACAGCGAGGAGCGCTACCGGTCCGTGATCGCAGCGCTGGACGAGGGGATCATCCTGGTCGACCGGGACGGGCGCCTGATCGCGTCCAACGCCAGCGCCGAGCGGATCCTGGCGCGCACGTCGTTCGAGCTGCTCGGCGCAGCGGGCGCCGACCCGTTCTCGTCAGTGGTCGACGAGGACGAACGGCTGGTGCCGGCGGTCGACCTTCCGTTTCTGGTCACGCTGCGCACGCGCGAGCAGCGCCAGAACCGCGTGCTGGGGGTGACCCGCAAGGACGGCAGCCGCGTCTGGATCTCGATGAACTCGCAGCCGCTGATCCACTTCGGCGAGACGCTGCCGTACGCGGCGATGGCGTCGTTCACCGACATCACGGCGCGCAAGGCGGCCGAGGAGTCTCTGCGGGCGACCCACGCGGATCTGGAGAACCGCGTCGACAAACGGACCGCCCAGCTGAGCGAGGCGAACGCGCGGATGCGGCGCGAGGTCGAAGAGCGCGAGCGCGCCCAGCGAGAGATGCGCGCGGCCAGAGACGCGGCCGACACCGCCAATCAGGCGAAGAGCGGCTTCCTCGCCAACATGAGCCACGAGCTGCGCACGCCGCTCAACGCCGTGATCGGATTCTCGGAGCTGCTCGAACAGCAGATCTTCGGCGAGCTCAACCCCAAGCAGACGACCTACGTCAAGAACGTCCTGGTGTCGGGCCGGCACCTCCTCCAGCTGGTCAACGACATCCTCGACATCTCGAAGGTCGAGGCGGGACGGATGGACCTCGCCTACGAACGGACGCCGATCGGCAGCATCGTCGACGTCGTGCGCAGCGTGATCACGGCGGTGGCGGCCAAGAAGGGAATCGAGCTGGACGTCGACGTGGCGCCGACGCTGCCCGAGGTGTTCATCGATCCCGGCCGCATCAAGCAGGTGCTTTACAACTTGATCGCGAACGCGATCAAGTTCACGCCGCGCGGCGGTGTCGTGCACGTGTCGGCGCGGGCGGACGCGAAGTACCTGACCCTGCTGGTCTCCGACACGGGCGTCGGCATCGCGCCCGAGGATCTGCCCCGGCTGTTCCGTGAGTTCGAGCAGCTGCCGCAGCCGAACGGGGTGCGGCCGGAGGGCACGGGCCTCGGGCTCGCGCTCACGCGCCGCCTCGTCGAGCTGCACGGCGGCAAGGTCGAGGTCGAGAGCAAGCTCGGCAAGGGCTCCACCTTCTCGGTCTTCCTGCCGCTCAAGTCCCCCGACGAGATCACCCTCGTCCGCCCGCCAGACGTCGCCGCGTAGCAGGGCTCCGCTCGCCTGTGGGTTGAGGGGGCCGCGGTCTGTGTGTGCCCCTCCGTGCTCAAACAGTCCTCGCGGGTCGGTTCCAGATCTCCTCGGCAGACTCAGCAGACCGCTGCGGAACTGCGCGCGGAGGGGCACACACAGCCCACGTCCGACTCAACCCGGCGGTTCGCTCCGCCTTGAATGCCTTCGGGCGGAGTGAAGCGCCGGAGTCAAGGAGCCGTGGACGTTGTGTTCCCCTCCCGCGCGCAGTTCCCGGAGCGGCCCCGGACATTTGCCTAGTAGATCTGGGGTCTGCCGCGTAGGGGTGTTTGAGCACGGGAGGGGAACACGACGGCCGCGGCCCTCGACGGAGAAGCGAGCGGAGCCCGCGAACGGAGCTACGCGAAGCTTTGGTGGTAGTCGGGATCCTCGACGGAGCGGGCGGCGTCGGTGGCGCGCAGGGGGCGGGTTGTGTCCAGCATGACGGCCAGCTCGTCGGTCGACCGCGTCCCGATGCTCCCCTCGTAGGCGCCCGGATGCGGCCCGTGCATCACGCCGGCCGGATGGTGCGAGATGCTGCCCGGTCCCACGCCCTTGCGCGACGTGAACTGGCCCGCGCAGTAGAAGATGATCTCGTCGCACCCGACCGATGAATGCGGGTACGGGCACGGGATCGCGTCGGGGTGGAAGTCGAGCGGCCGGGGCACGAAGCTGCAGATCAGCGCGCCCCGCGTGGCGAACGTTCCGTGAACGGTCGGCGGCAGGTGGATCAGGCCGACGCGCGGCTGAAAATTGAGGATCGGGAACGCCCACGGATAGACCGTCCCGTCCCACCCGACCACGTCCAGCGGCGCGTGCGCGTGGCGGAACCCGTGAAACGCGTCGTCACGCTTGATCACCAGATCGCGCA
>DATFXS010000673.1:0-2807 GCA_035315605.1 Polyangia bacterium | reverse complement strand
CCCGCCTATCTGACGTTCGTCGCCAACAAGCTCGGGCGCGGCGCGTCCCGGAACTACCTGCGGGTATTCAACGTCGGCGTCGAGACATGGCGTTGCCTATCGTTGCTTGCCACTCACGGATCGATAACGGCCCAGCAGGTGTCGCAGATCCTCGGAATGGACAAGGCGGCGGTCAGCCGCTGTTTCAAGGGCATGCTGGCCCGGAAGCTGATCACCATGGGGTTGGACAAGTCGGACGGGCGGGTAAGGGTCGCGACGCTGGCGCCCGCCGGGCGCGCCCTGCACGACGAGATCGGACGGATGGCGCTGGAGCGCGAACGCGCGCTGCTGTCGGTGTTGAGCGACGCCGAGCGCGACACGCTGCTCCGTCTCCTCAAACGTCTCCACGAGAACTTGCCGGCGGTGGAACAGGCGACGGCAAGGTATGTCGCCCGGCACTATCCGAACGCCGCGCGGCGCCACGCCCGAATCGCGGCCGCCGAATGATGCTCCGGTCCGGTGAGCCGGTTTTCGCGCGGGCGGATCGCACGGCACGCGCGCTGGGATAGATCAAAACGCTCATTGCCGCTCCCCGGTGGGGCCGCTTGACTGGACGCGTGTAGGCAGGCGCACGCGCGCCGGTCCCCTCGCGGAGGCAAGCGACAATGGCAAACCGCAGCCGAACCAGTTCGGTCCTTTCGTTCATCGCCGTTGGGCTCGTTTCGCTGTGGCTGACGTCGTGCGCGAATTCCGAGGGAGCGGGCGGCGCCGGCGCGGGCGGCACAGGCGGCTCGAGCATGGGACATGCGGGCACCACGGGAAACGCCGGCACGGGCGGCAGCGGAACGCCGGGTACCGGCGGCAGCGGAACGGCGGGCACGGGCGGCAGCGGAACAACGGGCGCCGCCGGCCGTGGCGGCGCGACCGGCGGGGGAGGACCGGGCGGCGCCACCGGTACGGGCGGAACAGCGATGGGCGGCGCCGGGACCGCCGGCGCATCCGCGGGAGGCTCGGGCGGGACTTCGAATCCGGCCGACCCGATGCCGTCAGCAGGTTGCAGCGCCACGCCCACGACGACCATCTGCGACACGCAGGCCGCGCCCTGCATGCTCACCGTCAACGGGACCGCGCGGAAGTACTGGGGCCAGCTTCCCAGTAACTACGATCCGAAGCATCCGTATCCGGTCGTGTTCCAGTACCACCCGCTGGGTGGCAACGGGTGGCAGGGCCTGACGATGTATCAGATTCGCCCGAAGTGGGGGGCGGCTATCTACGTCAGCCTCGACGGCCTTTCGAGCGGCGGGAACCAGGGGTTCCCAAACACGAACGGTCAGGACGAAATGGCGACGCGCGCAATGATGGCCGATCTCGAGGCCAAGTACTGCACGGACCGGAATCGCTACTACGCCACAGGGTTCAGCTACGGCGGCTCGATGTCGTACACGGCCGCGTGCAACATGAGCGACGCGTTCCGCGCGATCGGGGCGATGTCCGGCGCGCCGATCAGTGGCGCCACCTGCACCAGCAAGAAGCCGGCGCGTCCGGTCGCGGTCTGGGCCACGCATGGTGACGCGGACACGGCTCTGCCGATCACCCTGGCGCAACCGATCATCGACGCGCTCGTGAAGTACAACGGCTGCGCGTCGACGACCCAGCCGGTAGATCCCTCGCCGTGCGTCGCGTACGACGGCTGTATGTCGGGCTATCCGGTTGTGTGGTGTGTGAGGCCGGGTGATCCGCACGCGATTCCGAGCTTCGCCGCCGCGGCCATCGCCAAGTTCTTCCAACAGTTCTAGTTCTGCTCCAGTGCTCCTTTAGTTCCTGCGCCGCTTCATTGCTTCGAGGTGACCCATGACTTCAGACCGGAAGCTCTCGCACGCATCGCCGTGGTGTCTGACCGCAACGCTGCTTTTCTGTCTGGCGTCCTGCGGGACCTCATCGGGATCCGGTAACACCGGCACGGGCGGAAGCGCAGGGAACGTCGGCGCGGGTGGCTCGGGAGCCGGTCAGGCCGGCACCACCGGAGCTGCGGGCACGACCGGATCAGCGGGAACAATCGGATCCGCGGGCACGACCGGCGGTAGCGGGACGCCCGGTGCTGGCGGGAACGGAACGCCGGGCACCGGCGGGAACGGAACGCCGGGTGCGGCCGGCAGCGGAACACCAGGCGCTGGCGGAAACGGAACGCCGGGTGCGGGTGGTAGTGGAACACCCGGCACGGGGGGATCGACAGGCGGGGCGGGCGCGACCGGCGCGGGTGGACGAGGCGGTACGACAGCGGGCAGCGGTGGGCGTGGTGGCGCTGCCGGAGCGGGTGGGCGCGGAGGAGGCGGCGGCACGGCAGGCAGCGTGGGTCGTGGGGGCGCGCCCGGCACGGCGGGCAGTTCGGGAACGAGCGGCACCGCAGGCGCGACCGGCACCGGCGGCCAGAGCCCGTCGAGCGGCTGCAACACGACGGGGTGGCCGACGGCCAGCCCGACCATGCTCGACGTGACCGACAAGGCGGGCAACACAGTGTCGCGCCAGTTCTACTTCGCGCTCCCGTCGGGGTACGACAACACCAAGCCGCTCCCGCTGATCTTCGGGTTCCACTACCTCGGCGGGATGGCGTCGACGATCGCCGGTACGGGGTCAGCGCTGCTGGGCGGCAACTACTACGGGCTCAAGCCTTTGATCCCGAATGCGATCTACGTCGCGCCGCAGGGACTTTCATCGGGCGGCAACACCGGCTTCCCGAACACGAACGACCAGGACATCGCGTTCACGAAGGCGATGGTGAGCTACTTCGAGACCAACTTCTGCGTCGACAAGTCGCGCATCTTCTCGAC
>DATFXS010000672.1:0-10331 GCA_035315605.1 Polyangia bacterium | reverse complement strand
CGACGGTCCGCCCCGCTGTCCTCCGCCCGTGGCACGGCACGAGAGCGCGAGCACAGCGACCGCCAGCGCGCCGAGCGGATGACGAAGGACCGCGCTGACGCGCGCGTTCACCACGCCCTGGGCCGCGCGCTCAGCTCTTCTGATCGCTCTTGGCCGAATCCTTCTTGCTGTCTTTCTTGGCCTGCGTGTCGGACTTCTCGGATTTCTCATGACCCTTCATGCCATCGCACGCAAAGGCGGCGGCCGCCGAGAACGAAAACGCCGAGAGCACTGCCGCGAGCACGAGCTTCTTCATGATCAGCCTCCTTGAAGCGCCCCTTTGCTTACCACTTCGAGCGCTCCGGTGCCAGCCTCGGCCCGAGCTATTCGTCGGCCGATGCCAGCTGCCGCTCGAGGATCTCGGCCAACATCGCCTTGCCCTCGGAATCGAGCGGCTTCGACGTCGTACGCTTGTAGCGCGCAACGCGTTCTGCCTGCTCCAGGTAGTTGCAGATGTCACCCAGCACCCGCTGCGCATCCTGGACCTCGCCCATGGCATCCAGGCTGGTCGGCCCCTCCAGTCGGCCACTCTTGGCCGATAGGCTGCGTACCAGGCGCGTCAGCTCGGCTAGCCAATTCTGGAAGTCGTTCTCCATCCGCGTGTACGCCTCGGCGTCGCCAACCACGAAGCTCTCGATCAGCGCGAGGTCGTCCGGTGACGGATCGGCGCCCCTCCGTAGCTTCTCGATTACGGCCCGAGCAGGAGCGGCCACCGAGCTCTGGTAGGACTCGCGCAACGACCCGAGCAAGTCCTCGAATCGCGGCGTCAGGCTCTGGAACGAGCCGATGTCCTCCCTCCGTGCCCCACCGTGGGCAGCCTCGATTATCCGGATCAGCGTCGCGGGATCGGCCATTCGCCCTCCTCGCGCCATCGTATCAGATGACGCCGAAAGCGGGCTCGAGCCACAAACAGGCGAATCAATGAACGCCATCATTCCGGCGTGTTAGCGAAAAGATCGCCTGCCCGCCTGTGCCTCGAACGACCGTAGTAGGGGATTCGAATGTCCGACTGGCCGTCGCCAACAGGAAAACGTCGTCACGCCGGCCGTCGGGCGGCGGGGTCACTGGTGTTCGCCGTCGCCCTGGTGTCACCTGCCGGATGGGCGGCGCGCACCGAAATCCCGGACGACGCGTCCGCGGTCGTCATGATCGGAGGACCCGCGCCCAAGGGGGCCCTGGCGGCCGCCGGCAACGAGGTGCCCGGCCACTGGCGACTGGAGACCCTGGTGCCGAGGGCGATACGCACAGATACGTCACACGCGGACGTGGATACGCTCGCGCGTACGTATCAGGACGCCGACTTCCTCCGCTGCCTGCACCGGATCGATCACGCGCTGGATCCCGACCTTCTGCTGCAGCTCGACCGCCGCGCTGACGCCGCCCGCGCCGGAACGCTGGCCGCGGCCTGCGCGCTCGGCGCGGGGGACGAAGGCCGGGCGCGCGATCTCCTGCGCCGGCTGTCGGCGCGCGAAATGGTCGAGCCAACCACCCTGCGCAGCACCACGCCCGCCTTCCAGCGCATCGCCGACGAAGAACGGCGGGCCGCCGAACGGCGGGGCTGGATCGCCGTCGATGTTCGCAGCGAGCCCGACGGAGCGGCCATCCACGTCAACGGCGTCAAACGCTGCGCGGCCGCGCCCTGCCGCGTGCACCTGCTCCGCGGCGAGCACGTCCTGGTGGCCGAGAAGCTCGGGCATCGAACGCGGACGCTGACGCCGGTGCTCGACACCGACCACACGGTCACCATCAAGCTCGATCCCGCCTCTGCCGACGAGACGCGCGGCCAGCTGGTCACGGCCCTGGCCGCCGGCGCCGATCCCTCCGGCGTGGAGATCCCGCGCGCGACCGCCTCGGCGTTCGGCGTGAACCTGCTGGTGCTGGTCTGGAGCCGCAACTTGCAGGTGCACGCCGCCGCCTATCAGGCGGGCAGCCCGACGCTGACACACGTCGCCGTCGAGGATCGCGAGGGGACCCCGCGCGCGATCGCGGCCGCGTTGCACGGCTGGCGCGCCACGGCGGCGTCGCAACCGACGGGGCGCGCGCCGCACGCGGCGCTGATGAATTTTCGTGAGTTCGGTTTTTGGTCGTTGGGTATGGCGGTCGCGTTTGCGAGTATCGCGCTGGCGTTCCGATTGCACAGATTGTACAGATTCAAGGTTCGCCAGGGCGTTGCTTACCGCTAGCCGGGCGGTGGCACGCTGGCCCGATTCTCGCTTATCCGCCCGGTCGAAGAAGGGAACCCGATGGGTGAGCCGACCGAGCTCCATCTCGAACGTCTGCATCCGACCATTCGACGACTGCGCATCCGCGTCGTCGAAGGTCCCGACCGTGATCGCATCATCGAGCATCATGGCGACCGCCTGGGCGTCGGCACATCGCCGGCGAACGAGCTGACGCTGACCGACCCGACCGTCAGTCACTATCACCTCGAGCTCCGCTGCGAGGACGGCGTGCTGGTCAAGGACCTGGGCAGCCGCAACGGGACCTTCGTGGGCGACGTGAAGATCAGCGAGGCGCTGGTGCCGATCGGCACCCGCGTCCGGATCGGGCGCACGGTGCTGTCGTTGCTGGACGCGACGATCGAGGCGCCCGACACGCCCTTGCCGCCGCCCAACGTTCCCGGCCTGGTCGCGGCGAGCGCGGCCATGCAGGAGGTCGGGCGCACCGTGGAACGGCTGGCGCAATCGACCGTCTCCGTCCTGATCCAGGGCGAGACCGGGACGGGCAAGGAGCTGGTGGCGCGCGCCATCCACGATCTCAGCGCGCGCGCCAAGGAGCCGTTCATCGTCGTCGATCCGGGCGCGCTGCCGGCGACGCTGATCGCGTCACAGCTGTTCGGTCACGAGCGCGGCGCGTTCACGGGCGCCGAGAAGCGCCAGGAGGGCGCCTTCGAGCTGGCCCACGGCGGATCGATATTCCTGGACGAGATCGGCGAGCTGCCGCTGGCGGTTCAGCCGGCGCTGCTCGGCGTGCTCGAGCGCCGGTCATTCCGGCGCCTGGGCGGCAAGGAAGACATCCAGGTCGACGTGCGGGTCATCTCCGCCACGCACCGCGATCTGCGGGCGGAGGCCAACCAGGGGCCCTTCCGCGCCGACCTCTATTTCCGGCTGGCCGTCGCGCGCATCGAGATCCCGGCGCTGCGTGACCGGCCCGAAGACATCGATCCGCTGGTGTCCCATTTCGCCGCCGAAATAACCGGAGCGCCAGGATTCGTCTTCTCGGAGGCGACGATGAACGCGCTGCGCGGACATCGCTGGTCGGGCAATGTTCGCGAGCTGCGCAACGTCGTCGAAAGCGCGCTCGCGATGGGCAGCATCAACCTCAACGGTCTGGCGCAACCCGCGCCGCCGGCGCCGAACGCGACCATCGTTCCGCAGTACCGCGTCGCCCGCGCGGAGGCGCTGGCCACGTTCGAGCGCAGCTACCTGCGCCGGCTGATCGAGACCACAAACGGGAACGCGTCCGCGGCGGCCCGCGCAGCCAACATGGACCGCCCGTACCTGCTGTCGCTGCTCCGTCGCCACGGCCTCCGTTAGGGGCCGGCGGGCGGTCGATCAATTTGCGCGCGGACGCCGCGCGCTGATGCCAGTTGCCACCGGCAAGAGTCCGCCCGCGCGCTGGGCCGATTCTTGCTGACAGTACGGGCACGTCAGTAATTGGCCCACATCAGACCGCATGAAGGTCGCGGTCCCCGGGGAGATGACGATGACTGTTTCGCGGAAAAACAGCGCATTCGAGGGCAATTCGGCTTTTGGGAAAACGGAAATCGACGTTGTCGATTGCCAACAGGGAACGCCATCGCTGCCAACATCACCCGGGGTCGGTTGTTGGCGGCGTACAACGCTCGCCCGATCGTTGCGCGTGACGTTTGCGTTCGCGGCGCTGGCATTTTGCGCCCTCTGGTCCGGTCGCGCGAGCGCCACCGTCGACGCCAAGAAAGTCTTCAACCAACGTTGCACCGCCTGCCACACGTTTGGCAAGGGCGTGAAGGTCGGCCCCGACCTGAAGGGCGTGACCGCCCGGCGGCAGCGACCCTGGCTGCAGCAGTTCATTCGGGGGTCTTCCAAAGTGATCGCCAGCGGCGATCCCGTCGCGACCGAGCTGTTTCGCACCTACAAGAAGCAGCGGATGCCGGACTGGAGCGACCTGTCGCCGCAGGACGTGGCCACCATCCTGGACTGGCTCGCCGCCGACGGACCGGACCAGAAGCCGGCCGACGAACGTGACGCCGAGCTGGCGAGCGCGGCCGACGTGGCCCGCGCGCGCGGGCTGTTCGACGGGAGCCTCACGCTCGCGAGCGGCGGGATGGCCTGCGGCGCGTGCCACGCCATCCGCGATCAGGGACGACGCACGGGCGGGACGCTCGGCCCCGAGCTGACGGACGCGTACCTCAAGTTCCGCGATCGCGCGCTGACGCTGTACCTGCGCCATCCGTGCACGCCGCGGCAGCCGGAAGTCGACTCGGGCCGCTACCTGGAGCCGAGCGAGGCGTTCGCGATCAAGGCCTACCTGCGCGAGGCGGCGCTCGCCGCGTCGCCGTTCACCACCTACCCGATCACCGAAGCGAAGCGAGGACACCCATGAACGAAACCGCAGGCAGCTTTCTGTTCCGCGTCTGGCCGTACCTGGCGGCAATCGTGGCAGCGGCGATCTTCGCCGTGCGCCTGCTGGGGACGAGCGATCGCGTGGCCGCCGTCAGGCGCGTCTTGCCGCGCGCGCAGCGCATCTATCTGGGTGGCTGGGGGTGGCGCGCGTGCTGGGCCCTGCTGGCGGCAGCGCACATCGCGGGTCTGCTGTTTCCGCGGGCGATCCTGAGCCTGACGGCGACGCCGACGCGGCTGATCGCGCTCGAAGCGATCGGATTCGCGGTCGGCCTGGCCGTCGTGGTGGCCTGCGCGCGCACGGCGTGGCTGCACCTGGCGCGGCCCGGACGCCGCGGGTGGTCGGTGATCTCCGACCTGGCTGACTCGGCGTTCATGGGGCTGCTGCTGGTCGGCGCCGCGTCCGGCGTGCTGGCGGCCGGCCTGCATCGCTGGGCATCGGCGTGGGGCCCGGTGACCGTGACGCCGTATGCGGCGTCGCTGCTGCACGGCCGGCCCGCGCCGGAGTTCGTCGCGCACCTGCCGCTGCTGGTGCGCCTGCACCTGTTCGCGGCGTTCGCGGCGCTGGCGCTGTTCCCGGCCACGCGCCTGGCGGCGTACCCGTTGCTGGCCGCGCACCGGTCGCTGGACCTGGCGGGCCGCGCGGCGGCGGCTGCCGCGCGTCCGGCCATCGCCTGGGTGCGCCGCAGCCCGGCGGCGTGGCTGTGGCCGGATCGCGAGATCCGCTGGGTGACGAAGCCGCGCGCCGAGATCGCGCGCAAGCCGCTTGGCGACCGCGCGGGCGTCCTGTGGCCGCGGCCGGCGCACGAGGGTGGCGTCGCCGCCGTCAAGCACGGCGGTAAGGCGGTCTGATGAAAGTGCGGGTGATCGTGATCGGCTTCGCGGCGCTCGGCGCGGGCGGCGGTCTGCTCGCCCGCGGCGCCACGCGCATCGGCGTGCACCAGGGCTACGCGCCGGAACAGCCGATCGCCTTCCCGCACAAGATCCACGCCGGGGACAACCAGATCCCCTGCCTCTACTGCCACTCCGGCGCGCGCACCAGCCGCCACGCGGGCATCCCGTCCGCCAGCGTCTGCATGAACTGCCACGGGTTGATCGAGAAGCAGACGACGGAGATCCAGCGCCTCAAGGAGGCGGTGCAACAGGGCCGCCCCATCGTCTGGAACAAGGTCCACAACCTCCCCGACTTCGTCTACTTCAACCACAGCCAGCACGTCATTTCCGGCGTCGCCTGCCAGCGATGCCACGGCGCCGTCGAGCACATGGATCGGATCGAACAGGCGGCGCCGCTGACGATGGGCTGGTGCCTCGGCTGCCATCGCTCGGAGGCGCACGTCCCGACTAGCACGTTCGCGCGCGTCGCGAAGAACGTCCGCGATCGTCCGACGCCGTTCGCGGGCGAGGACTGCACGAGCTGCCACTACTGACCTGGAGAGATCCCGCCATGAACCGCAGACCAGCATGCGAAGAAGCGGAGACGGCCGCGACCGCGATCGCGACCGGCAGCCCGCTGGTCCAGATCGGTCTGCCGACCGGCACGCGATCGACTGGCTTCGAGGCGAGCCGGCGCGACGTGCTGTCGCTGATGGGATTTTCGCTGGGCGCGCTGGGGCTGGGCAGCGGCTGCCGGGCGCCCGTGCAGCACGCGGTGCCGCTGCCGGCGGCATCGACGGAGATGGTGCCGGGCGTGCCCAACCTGTATGCGACGACCTGTGGCGCCTGCAGCGCGTCCTGCGGTCTTGTCGTCAAGCAGCGCGACGGGCGGCCGATCAAGATCGAAGGCAACGACGCGTCGCCGCTGACCCGCGGCGGGACTTGTGCGGCCGGGCAGGCCAGCGTGCTGTCGCTGTACGACGACGCGCGCCTGCGCGGGCCGGTCTGGCTGGGCAATCCGGTGTCGTGGGAGGAGATCGATCGGCACATCAAGACGATGTTGAACGCCGGCAGCGGCGATCCCCGAGCGGTCGTCCTGCTGTCGCAGACCATCACCAGTCCGTCGGCGCTGGCCGTGCTGAACGACTTCCGGGTCGCCTTCCCGAGCTTCCGGCACGTCGTCTACGACCCGATGTCGCTCGCGGCCCTGCGCGAGGCGAACCGGCTGGCGCACGGCGCCGCCGTCGTCCCCCATTTCCGGTTCGATCGGGCACGCGTGGTCGTCGGGCTGGAGGCGGACTTCCTGGGCACCTGGCTGGCGCCGGTCGAGTTCGCCCGGCAGTGGTCGCGGCGGCGGACGGCCGACGGCGAGCGCGCCTTCCACGTCCAGTGCGAATCGGGGATGTCGGTGACGGGCAGCAACGCCGATCTGCGGCTGGCGATCGCACCGTCCGAGCTCGGTCCGTTCGCGGTCGCCCTGCTGGCCGCCGTCGCGCGGCGCGTGAGCGACGACGGCCTGGCCGGCCTGCGCGGGGCCGGATTGGCGCCAGACGCGCCGCACGCCGCCGCGATCGATCGCATCGCCGACGCGCTGGCGCGCCACCGCGGCGAGGCGCTGGTGGTGACGGGCAGCAACGACGTCGCGACCCAGTTGGTGGTCGCCAAGCTGAACGCGCTGCTGGGCGGCGTCGGCAAGACGGTGGACCTCGAGCAGCCGTCGCTGCAGCGCCAGGGCGATGACGCCCAGGTGGCGGACCTGATCCAGCAGATGAACCGCGGCGCGGTGCGGGCACTGATCGTCTGGGGCGCCAATCCGGTCTACGACCATCCGGATGGCGTCGCGTTCACCGCGGCGCTCAAGAAGGTGCCGCTGACGATCTCGCTCGCCGATCGGCGCGACGAGACCGGCGCTCACGTCCGCGCGCTCTGTCCCGATCATCACTTCCTCGAGTCGTGGGGCGACGCCGAGCCGGTGCGCGGGCAGTTCAGCCTGCGGCAGCCGCTGATCGCGCCGCTGCACGACACGCGCTCGGGCGTCGAGAGCTTGCTGGTCTGGGCCGGCCGCCCGACGGATCACAGGACGCGCCTGCGCGATTTCTGGCAGCGCGAGCTGCATCCACGCGCGCTGGGTGCGGGACCGTTCGAGGGCTTCTGGGAACGGTCACTCGAACGCGGGGTGGTCGAGATGCCGCAACCGGCCGTGGCCGTTCACGCGTTCGCGGGCGACTGGCAGGGCGCCGTGCGCGACATCGTCACGCGCGGCGGCCGGCCGCCCACCGAGGCTTACGAGCTGGCGCTGCAGGAGACGGTCGGCGCGCGCGACGGCCGCCACGCCAACAACCCGTGGCTGCAGGAGCTGCCCGATCCGATCACGCGGCTCACCTGGGGCAACGTCGCGTGCATCGCGCCCGCGACGGCGGCCGCGCAAGGGATCACGACCGGCGACGTCGTCACACTGACGACCGAAGTCGGCAAGCTGGAGCTCCCGGCGTTCGTGCAGCCGGGTCAGGAGCGGCGGACGATCTCCGTCGCGATCGGTTACGGGCGCTGGGCGGCGGGCAAGGCGGGCGACGGTGTCGGCGGCAACGTCTTCCCCCTAGTGCGTGTCGAGAACGGCTTGCGCCGTGCCTCCGCGCCTGTGACGTTGTCGAAGACTGGCCGGCGCGCGCGCCTTGCCCCCGCCCAGACCCACTTTTCGATGGAGGGGCGGGACATCGTCCAGACGATGGCGCTGGGCCAAGACAAACACGAAGCCGAGCACGAGCACGAGCACGAAGCGCTGCCCAACCTTTGGCGCGAGCGGCTGCACGGCGCGCACGCCTGGGGGATGTCGATCGATCTCGACGCCTGCACCGGCTGCTCGGCGTGCGTCGTCGCCTGCCAGGCCGAGAACAACGTCCCCGTCGTCGGCGCCGAGCAGGTGCGCAAGAGCCGGATCATGCACTGGATGCGCATCGATCGTTACCTGGAGGGCGACGGCGAGGACGTGATCTCTCACCACCAGCCGATGATGTGCCAGCACTGCCAGCACGCGCCGTGCGAGACGGTCTGCCCGGTGCTGGCGACCACCACCAGCTCCGAAGGGATCAACCAGCAGGTCTACAACCGCTGCATCGGCACGCGCTACTGCGCCAACAACTGCCCCTACAAGGTCCGGCGCTTCAACTGGCACAACTTCACGGCGAACGACGACTTCCCCTTCAACATGACCAGTCCGCTGGGACGGCTGGTGCTGAACCCGGACGTCACCGTGCGCAGCCGCGGCGTCATGGAGAAGTGCAACCTGTGCGTGCAGCGGATTCAGCTGGCCAAGAACCAGGCGCTGCTGCAGCGGCGGCCGATGGCCGACGGCGACGTCGCGACCGCCTGCCAGCAGGCGTGCCCGACCGGCGCGATCGTGTTCGGCGATCTCGCGGACGCGCAGAGCCGGGTCTCCAAGCTTCTCGCCGGGCGGCGCGCCTACCGCGTCCTCGAGGATCTCGGAACCCGACCGAACGTCGGCTACCTCAAGAAGATCACGTCGAAGGAGACGACATGAGCGCCGGTGACATCCCGATCACGACCTCGCCCGCGGTCGCGCCGACCGACCTGGTTCAGCCGACCCGCTGGATCGAGGGCTCGCCGTCGCTGCACCGGATCACGACGGACATCGCGCAGCCGATGGAGGCGCGGCCCGGGCGCGGCTGGTGGATCTGCTTCGGAATCGCGAGCGCCGCGCTGCTGAACCTGCTGGGGATGGTCACCTACCTCTTCGCCAAGGGGATCGGCATCTGGGGCCTCAACAACGCGGTCGGCTGGGCGTTCGACATCACGAACTTCGTCTTCTGGATCGGTATCGGCCACGCGGGGACGCTGATCTCGGCGATCCTCCTCCTGTTCCGTCAGAAGTGGCGGACGTCGATCAACCGGTCGGCCGAGGCGATGACGATCTTCGCGGTCATGTGCGCCGGGCTGTTCCCGCTCATCCACATGGGCCGGCCCTGGGACTGCTTCTTCATCTTCCCCTACTTCCCGAACCAGCGCGGGCCGCTGTGGGTGAACTTCCGCTCGCCGCTGGTCTGGGACGTGTTCGCGATCAGCACCTACTTCACGATCTCGCTGGTCTTCTGGTTCATGGGCATGATCCCGGACCTCGCGACGCTGCGCGACCGCGCCGTCGGCGGCATCAAGAAGTTCATCTTCCGGATCCTGAGCATGGGCTGGAACGGATCGCAGCGAACCTGGTCGCGCTACGAGATCGTCAGCCTCGTGCTGGCCGCGCTCGCGACGCCGCTGGTGCTGTCGGTGCACTCGATCGTGTCCACCGACTTCGCGACGTCGCTCGTGCCGGGCTGGCACACCACCATCTTCCCGCCCTACTTCGTGGCCGGCGCCATCTACTCGGGTTTCGGCATGGTGCTGACGCTGCTGCTCATCACACGCGTGACGATGAACCTGCAGCGCTACATCACGTTCAACCACCTGGAGGCGATGGCCAAGGTGATCTTGCTGACCGGATCGCTGGTCGGTTACGCCTACGCGACGGAGTTCTTCAACGCCTGGTATTCCGGCAACGTCCACGAGCGCTTCCACTTCATCAACCGCGCCACCGGCCCATACGCCTGGTGCTTCTACCTGATGGTGCTCTGCAACGTCCTGACGCCGCAGGTGTTCTGGTGGAAGCGCGCGCGGCGGAGCATTCCCGTTCTGTTCGTCGCGTCGATCCTGATCAACGTCGGCATGTGGTTCGAGCGCTTCGTGATCATCGTGGTCGGGCTGCACCGCAACTTCTTGCCCTCCGCCTGGGGGATGTTCTATCCGACGGTGTTCGACATCGGG
>DATFXS010000671.1:0-23492 GCA_035315605.1 Polyangia bacterium | reverse complement strand
GCCGGCGCACCTTCCTCTGGATCGCGCCGCTGGTGGTCGCGGGGGGTGTTGCCGCGATGCTGCCGTTCGCGGGCCCCACCGAGCGGGTCAAGGGCCCCGAGCCGTCCCGCGCGCCGCGCCTTTACGTCTATCGCCATCACGCCGACGGCGACGAGCGCCTCACCGACGGCGCGCGCGCCGCGCGCGGCGATCTGGTCCAGCTCGCCTACGGCAGCCGCGCCGGCGGCTACGGCGTGCTGCTGTCGATCGACGGCGCCCGCAAGGTGACGCTGCACTGGCCGGAACGACAGGACGGAAGCGCGCCCGCGCTGAACGCGTCGGGCGAGATCCGGCTGCCCGCCGCCTACGAGCTGGACGATGCGCCCGCCTTCGAACGTTTCTTCCTGGTCCGTTCGGCGGCGCCGTTCTCGGTCGCCACCGCGATGGACGCGGCCCGCGCGCTGGCGGCTCAGCCGTCGGCGCGCAAACAGTCGCTGGCGCTGCCGGCCGGTTTCGAACAGATCTCCCTCGCCCTCGACAAGAAGGAGCAGCCATGACCACCCGAAACCCGCTCCCCGCCATCCTCGCGGCGCTGTTCCTTCTTTTCCTGATCGGCATCTTGCTGGTCGCGACCGCCAGCGTCGCCGCCGCAGCGCCGGCCCCCGCCGCGTCGGCGGCCGCCCCGGCGGTGCGCCTGCGTCGTTTCGCGCTTCTCGCCGGCGTCGACGACGGCGGCCCGACGCGGGTCAGGCTGCGCTATGCCGCCACCGACGCCAAGTCGCTCGGGCGCGTGCTGCAGAGCCTGGGCGGCGTCGCGCCCGAGGACGCCGTGTTCGTGTCGACGCCGACGCGCGCCGCGTTCGACAGCGCGTTCGCCGACATCGAGCAACGCCTGCGCGCCGGCGCGACGCCCGGCGTCCGCCGCGAGCTGCTGGTCTACTACTCCGGCCACTCCGACGAGGACGGCCTGCTGATCGGCCGCGATCGCTTCGGCTACGACGAGCTGCGCGCCCGCGTGCAGCGCGCCCCCGCCGATCTGCGCGTGGTGATCCTCGATTCCTGCGCGTCGGGGGCGTTCACGCGGCACAAGGGCGGCGTCAAGCGGCCTCCGTTCCTCCTCGACGCATCCACCGACATGCGCGGCCACGCCTTCCTGACGTCCAGCGCCGCCGACGAGCGCGCGCAGGAGAGCGACCGGATCGCCGCCTCGTACTTCACCTACTACCTGGTGTCGGGGCTGCGCGGCGCCGCCGACGTCAACCAGGACCGGCGCGTCACGCTGCAGGAGGCGTATCAGTTCGCGTCGCAGGAGACGCTGGCCCGCACCGAGCGCTCGCAGGCCGGGCCGCAGCACGCCGCCTACGAGTTCGACCTGGCGGGCACGGGCGACATGGTCGTCACCGACGTGCGCGGCACGCAGTCGGGCCTGGTGCTGACGCCCGAGCTGGGCGGCCGGATCACCGTGCGCGAGGCGAACGGCGCGCTGGTGGCCGAGCTGCGCAAGCCGCCGGGCAACACCATCGAGCTCGGGCTGGATCCGGGCGCCTACGTCGTGGCGATGGACAGCGGCAACACCATCTTCCAGGCCAACGTCGCGCTGGTCGCCGGCAAGCACACGTCGCTGGCGGCCGCGGCGTTCCACACGGCGCCCCCGCGCGAGGCGGCGGTCGCGCGCGGTGATGACGCGCCTGCCCCCGCGGGCGAGCCGGCGGCCACCGCCACCGCCAACGCCACGACGACGCCGGCGCCCACTGACGCGGGGCTGGAGCCGACGCCGTTCAAGGCGATCCTGTTCCCGTTCCCCGGCGGCGCCGACGCGCGCGCCGACGTCAACGGCGCCTCGTTCGGCCTGGTCGCGGATCGGGCGGCGCGCGTGCGCGGCCTGCAGCTGGCGGTCGGCTACGCCCAGATCGATCGGCACCTCCACGGGCTGCAGCTGACCGCGGGCGCCAACTTCGTGCGCGGCGGCTTCGAGGGCGCGCAGGTGACCGCCGGCGCCAACATCGCGCTCGGCGACGGCCGAGGCGCGCAGGTCGTGGGCGGCGCCAACTTCGTCGACGGCAACTTCGCCGGGCTCCAGGCCGCGGGCGGCGCCAACGTCGTCACGCGCGCCGTGCGCGGCCTGCAGGTGGCCGGCGGCGTCAACGTCGCGGATGCGGGCCGCGGCCTGCAGATGGCCGGCGGGCTCAACCTGGCGAACTCGTACGCGGGCATGCAGCTCGCGCCGGTCAACTACGCGGCTGTGATGAACGGCTTCCAGCTCGGCGTCGTCAACGTCGCGGGCGAGAGCCACGGCTTCAGGTTCGGCGTCGTCAACGTCGCGCGCCACGACGACGGCGAGTCGTTCGCGGTCATCAACCTCGTCGGCAACGGCATCCACGACGTGTCGCTGTTCGCCACCGACGTGATGGTGACGAACATCGGCGTCAAGCTCGGTGGCCGGCACCTGTACACGAACCTGATCGCCGGCTATCAGCCGGGCCACGATCTGCCGACCGGCCCCGAACAGTTCACGGCCGACAGCGGGCGCTTCGCGACCGGGGTCGGCATGGGCTGGCGATTCCCGGTCGAGCGCGGACCTCTCGCTCACCTGGAGCTCGAGGCCGACTGGCTGGAGGTGCGGCCGCTCTGGAAGTGGCCGACGAACGCGCCCGGGATGGGATCGCTGCGCCTCCAGGCGGGGCTGCACCTCGCGCCGCAGGTGATCCTGCTGGCCGGCGCGGGCGTCAACGTCGCGGTGGCGACCGACGGAAAGGATCTCGACCTCGCCCGCGCCGCGCCGCAATCGGTTCAGCACAGCGGTTCGACGACGGTGCGGATTTATCCGGGACTGCTCGTCGGCTTGCAGATCTAGCTGATATCCACACCGGCCTCTTGTTCTCTCTCGGCGCGTTACGAAGGTGAACGGGCGGAAAGAGAAAGGCTTGGGGTCCATGAGGCGGTCGGGGTGGAAGTGGATGATCGGGGGCGTCGTTGGAGCGTCGTTGCTCGCGCTCGTCAACTGTGGCGGCACGGCCAGCAGCGACGACAAGGTCGAGACGGTCGAGTCCGCGTTGTTGAGGCACAGGCGGCCGCCGCCGCCACCCAGCACGGGCGGCAGCTCGGGAACCGGAGGCAGCTCGAGCGCGGACGCGATCATCAAGGCCGCTCAGACGCCCGATGGCGCGGCGATCCCGCAGCCGGCCGGACCGAACGGCGCCTGCGCGGCGGTCGTCCAGCTGCTCGGCTTCTGGTCGTGCCCGATCATCGGTCAGACCTGCACCTCGACGTCGCCGGTGCGCCACTGCACCTGCTCGCGCACGGACGGCGAGGGCCAGAACCCGACCTGGATCTGCAACTAGCCGGGCCGGGCGCGCCCTACGCGCGCCCGTACAGCTTGCGCAGCTCCTGCTTCGCGCGCGTCAGCGTCTGGCGCCGGCGCGCCGTGAGGTTCTTGCCCGCGCGATTCACGTAGAACGTCAGCATCGACATCGCCGACCGGAACGGCGCAGACTTCCGACGCTTGCTGACCTCGGCCGAACGCGCCAGCGACCGCGCGATGGCGCGCGGGCTTCGCATACGGAATACCCCTGACTTCAGGTCCAGGGCGTTGCTGCTCAGGGTCACCCGGTGGGACCATCGATTCACTTTCTTGCGAGCCATGTCGCGAAGATGGGTCGGCTTTCAACCGTTTTCGACCGGCCCGGGACTATATCGGTATGCGGGTCGGTCCGCCCGACGCGCCAGGTCGATACTATGATCGATGACACCGTGGGCATCCCGGCCCGCGCCACCGCCATGGCCAGCGACGACGGCTCCGCGAATCCGGCAGCGCTGGTCGGACACAGCATCGCGGGCAAGTTCGTCATCGAGGCGCTGGTGGCGACGGGAGGCGCGGGGACGGTCTACCGGGCGCGGCAGCTGGCGCTGGATCGGATCGTCGCCCTCAAGGTGCTTCGGCAGGACATCGCGCGCGACGTCCACTTCATCGAGCGGTTCAAGCGCGAGGCGCGCGCGGCGTCGCGCCTCGATCACCCGAATTCGGTCCGCGTGTTCGATTTCGGCTGGGTCGACGACTCGCTGCCCGCCAGATCATTTCTCTACCTGGCGATGGAGTTCGTCGAGGGGCGGACGCTGCACCAGATGATCGCCCAGGAGTGGCCGCTGGCCGACGCGCGCATCGTCGACATCATGTCGCAGGTGCTGTCGGGGGTGGCGGTCGCGCACGAGATGGGCGTGATCCACCGCGACCTGAAACCCGACAACATCATGATCATCCGGACGACCAGCGACGACGGCGAGGACGCCGAGCTGGCCAAGGTCTGTGATTTCGGCATCGCCACGCTGGGCGCCGCCACGCGCGACGGCAGCGGTGCACAGACGGCCGGCCCGTGGGCGACCAACGACGGCACGCTGGTCGGGACACCGGGCTACATGTCCCCCGAACAGGCGCGCGGCGAGCCGGCCGATCGCCGCAGCGACATCTATTCGGCGGGCGTCATCCTGTACCACATGCTGGGCGGCCGCCCGCCGTTCGAGGGTGAGAGCGCCTACTTCGTCGCGATGAAGCACATCACCGATGCGCCGGTGCCGCCCTCGTCGTTCGCCACTGTGAACCGAGAGCTGGAGACGGTCTGCCTGCGCGCGCTCAGCAAGGCGCCCGGCGATCGCTTCGCCAGCGCGCGCGAGATGCGCGCGGCGTTGCGCGCCGCGCTGGCGCGGTCGACGCCGGCCGGCGCGATGGCCGCCGCGATCGAACTGACGCCCCGGCCGCAGGTCGCTTCGCCCGACACGCTCGAAATGATGAAGCGGGTCGGCGTCGGCGCAGGGGCGCGGCGCCGCCGCGCGATCGGCGCGATGCTCGGCCTCACGGTCGTCGCCATCGTCGCCGGGGCGTTCGCCGCCCGATCGCTTTTCGGCCCGACACAAGCGCCGGTGAAAGAACCGACCGCCGCCGCGGCCGTGCAGGCTGCCGTGCCGACGCACGAGACGCCGCCGGCGCCTCCGACCGCCGTCCCATCGCCTGCCGCGACCCCGGCCGCGAAGCCGAAAAGCGTCGCGGTCGCGGCGGCCAGATCGACGCACGCGGAACGGCCTGCGCGGGCGCGTCCGACGCGCGACCGCGGCACGGCACGCTCCGCCAGCCTCGAAGCCGAACGACCGTCCGAGACCGTCGCCGCCACCGCGCCGCCAACGACCATGGCCGTCGCC
The DNA here is from genome assembly GCA_035315605.1 of Polyangia bacterium. Lineage (GTDB taxonomy): Bacteria > Myxococcota_A > Polyangia > Fen-1088 > Fen-1088 > JADGRB01. The sequence continues at coordinate 18,323 of DATFXS010000671.1, read as the reverse complement.
GCCAAGCTGCCGCCCGCGCCCGCCGTCGCGGACCGCGCCGCGCCGGCGCCCGTCGCCGTGGCCCCGCCCCCGCGCATCGACATCGAGCGCGCGACGGCGTCGATCACCGCCGTCACGACGACCAGCGCGATCCCGGGATCGAACGTGCGCGCCGCGCTCGGCCGCGTGCCGCTCGCGCGCTGCTATCGGGACGCTCTCCGCGCCGGGAGTATGATGTCCGGCGTGGCGACGCTCCGCCTGCGAATCGACGCCACCGGCTACGTCACCGCCGCGACCCTGCAGGGGACGGGCGTGACACCGGCGCTCAAGGCCTGCATCGAGAAGGCCGCGACGGCGGTCCGGATAAAGGACGTCGACACCGGTGACGCAACCGCGGAGGTCATGCTGAGCTTCGTCGCGACACCGTGAACCGACGACGCGCACATCGCTGGTGGGGCGCGCTCGCGGCGGCGCTGGCGCTGCTCGCGGCCGGCTGCGCGACCACCGCGCGCGACGGTCTGGACGCCGCCCGGCTGCCCGCCGACATCCGCCCCGACTACGCGCTGTTCGCGCGCCGCTGCTCGAAGTGCCACCAGCTGGCGCGGCCGCTGGGCAGCGGCATTCACGACGACGCCGAATGGGCCGATTACGTCGAGCGCATGCGGCGGCAACCGGGCAGCGGCATCTCGCCCGCCGACACCAAACCGATCCTGCGCTTTTTGCACTATTACTCGACGTCGTTCGCGGCCGCGCAGGCCGACGCGAGAGGCGATTGATGCGCCAGCGCGTCTGCCTCGCTCTGTTTCTTTGCACGCTGACGGCGGCGCTGCTGCGCGCCGCGCCCGCGGCGGCGATCGAACGCAACTTCGCCGGTTCGGCGCAGCTCGATTATCTGTTCGTCCCGAATGCGACGACCGGACCCGCCGGCCGCGACGTCTACGACGGCTTCACGACCGAGGTCGCCCTGAAGATGGCGGCCGACGTCTCCGATCACCTGTCCGCGAACGTCAAGGTCTGCTACGGCTGCCACGGCTTCGAGCTGCCGATGGCCTACATCGACTACCGCGTCGCCGACGAGCTCGCGTTCCGCGTCGGCCGGTTCAGTCCGTCCTTCGGCGCGTTCAACATCCGCCACGATCCCGCCAATCACGCGACCAGCGACAAGCCGCTGCCGTACGACATGGGTCGCATGCTGCGGCTGACCGAATGGAACCTGGGCGTCCTGCCCAGTCCGTTTCCGGACAACGGCGTGGAGATCGACGGCACCCACTGGTTCGGCGAGCGCGCCCAGCTCGACTACGCGGTCTACGCGGTCTCGGGCTTCCGCGCGCCGACCGGCGCCATCGATCTGAACTGGGTTCAGTCGCAGACCCGGGGCGGAAACATGATCGACAACAACGGCCGGCCGGCCGGCGGCGGCCGGGTCGCGGCGACGTTCCGGTTCGGTGAGGCCAACGATCTGACCGTCGGCGGCAGCGTCATGTACGGAACCTGGGATCCCGCCAACAACTACACGTATCTGATCGGCGGCGGCGATCTCGCCGCGCGCATCGGCCGCACGCAGCTGCGGCTCGAGTACCTGGTCCGCCGCCAGACATTCCCCGTCGATCCGGCGGTGCCGTTCAAGCTGCCGGCGCCCGCGTCGGGCGTGGATCAGTTCGAGAAGCACGGCGCCTACCTGGAGATTGAACGATCGATGACGGAGACGGTCACGCTGCTGCTCCGCGCGGACGGGCTCTACCGCGCGGGCAACAACCCGGTCTCGAGCCCGCTCGCCACACGCGCCGCCGTGTTCCGGTACACCGCAGGCGGCACACTGGCGATCGCGCCCGGCCTGCGGCTGAAGGCGTCAGGCGAGCTCTGGGCGTTTTCGAACGACGTCCCGATTCACCAGGATCTCGAGCTCGCCTTCCACCTGTCGCTCGTCGGCACCTTCTGACAGGTCAGTGGCGCGTCGGGCCGAAGAAGCTCTTTCGACCCGTCATCCGCGCCGCCAGCCAGGAGAGCGCGTTCGGATCGAAGGGCTTCGGCAGCGTCGCGTCGACCCGCAGCGGCGCGTGCGTGCCGTTCATCGGCGCGGCGCTGATCGCGATCACCGGGATCTCCATCAACATCGAGACACCCTGCCGGAGCTTGCAGAACGTCCACCCGTCCAGCACCGGCATCATCAGATCCAGCAGGATCAGCGACGGGACGCGCTTGGATTCGGCTAGAAAGTTCAGCGCCTCCATGCCGTTGCACGCGCCGACCGCAGAAAAACCCTCCTCCTCCAACAAGTCGACGATCCCCTCGCGGATCCCTTCGTCGTCGTCGATCACCAGAACCAGCGGACGCGTTGCGGTTTCCTCCATCTTTGCTCCAGGAAATTGGCCTTAGTGCCGGTCTGAGACCTCGGCCACCGGGGCCTACCCCGAAAGCTGCGAATTCAGTCGCTGTCGTCAAGAGCGCGGCTTGCCATTGTCAATGCGCCTCGCGTCACGCGTTGTTTTCGCCTGCACGCTCGAGCTCCCGACGACGCCCGGGGTTCGTGCATGGCCGACTGCTGAACCTCATGCGTGCGCTGGCGGCCGCGGCAATATCTCATCCGGCATTGCCGGTTGCCGGTCGCCGGTTGCCGGTCGCCTGTTGCCTGTTCCTAGCCGCCGTCCGCCCCGCCGAAGAGTTGAGCGAGCGGAGCTGCGGTCAAACGCGGCAGGCGCCGTCGGCGCAGTCGTGCTCGAAGAGGCGCGCGATTCCGCGGCGGTGGCTCGACACGAAGCTGAAGAACCACTTCGCGAGCGGCGCGAAGGCGGGACCCGCCAGCCGGTACGACCACGGGCGCCAGTCTTCGAGCGCCCACAGGCAGGTCAGAAACGCGGCCGGGCCGATCCAGACCTGGCCGTCGTCGCCGACCACGATCAGCTCGTCGCCGAGCCACGGGATGTCGCCGTAACGGGCGCGCGCGTCGCCGGCCGTGCAGGAGACGAACGTCAGCGGCACGTAGCTCGGCTGGCGCTGCATCCAGGCGCGGCAGCGACGGCAGAGCGCGCAGCGCGGATCGAACAGCACGGTCAGGGCGCCGGGGCTGCGCCCGGCGTCGGGCGCCACGCGCGCCTGCACCCGCGCCTCGACATCTTCCATCCATGCGGCGGCGTCCATGCTCGCGTCCTCAAAGGCGGGCGGCGTTGGCGGCGACGGCGGCGGCGCCACTGTGGTGCATCTGCGGCCAGACCGGCGGCGGCGCCAGCCGGATCTGGCTGCGGCGGCGGATGCGGTGGAACAGGTAGAGGTTGCCCATGTGCAGCGCGCCAAGCACCAGCAGCAGCGAGCCGAGCTTCACGGCCAGCGTCTCGATCCCTTCCGCGTGCGTGGTGACCTCGCGGTCGGCCCGCAGCGTCACGAACGCGTAGCCGAGGTTCAAAAGGTAGAAGCCGACGACGAGCAGCCGGTTGACGGCGCCCGCCATGCGCGGATTGTCGGCGAACACATCCTCCAGGAAGACCTCGCCGTTCTTGAACAGCGTGCGCGCCAGCCAGATCGTGAGACCGATGCTGGCGCAGACGTAAACGAGATAGACAGACTGCAGGTTGTTGGCGGTTTCTGGGGTCATGACGGCCCTTCCTTTCTGACCGCCCTTACCGCAGACGGACAGGCCGGTTGCGCGCCCCCGTCGCTTTTTTCATGCAACCGCGCCGCGAACCATCTGTACTGGTGGGCATGGAAACGACCTTCGACGAACCGCTCGCCACTCCCACGGGCGACCGCCCCGCCCGGTCCGTGACGCCCGCGCCCGCCGCCGGCGCCGCGTCGCTGCCGCTCGAACCGGCCGGCCGGCAGTGGCTGCCCGTCTCCGCGCACGTCCGCGAGCGCTACCTGGTGACGTTCCGCGCGCCCGCCGCCGCGGTCGCGCGCCTCTGCCCGGCACCGCTGGTGGTGGACAGCTTCCGCGGGTACGGCTTCGTCAGCGTCTGCGCGCTGGAGCTCGAAAAGATGGGGATCGCCGGAACGCCATCGTGGCTGCGCTTCTCCAACCTCGAGTTCCTCTACCGGGTCGGCGTCCGGATCGACGGCGCGCCTTCGTTTCTGACCTTGCGCAGCGACGTCAGCGCGCGCGCCCTCGCGCTCCTCGGTCGCCCGTTCTCCCACTACCGGCCGCACCTGGCGCAGATCCGCTGCGCGCGCCCGGACGGCCGCTTCCGCCTGGTCTGCCGGTCGCGCGACGGCGCCGCCGACGCGGAGTTCGAGGCCGCCCCCGACGGCGCGGCCCCGCTGGACACGTCATTCGCCGACGCCGCGCAGGCGGCGGCGTTCATGCTCGGCATGCGCTTCAGCGTCGACGTGCGCCCCGGTGGGCGCGTCCGCACGCAGCCGATCGATCACGATCCCTGGGGCGCGCGCTTCGCGACGCCGACGCGGCGCCACTTCGCCTACGTCGACGCGCTGGCGCGCGCGATCGGCGCGCCGCTCGTCTACGATCACACGCTGGCGATGCGCGATCTGCGCCAGCTCTGGAGGGCCGCGCGATGGATCTGACGCCGCCACCGCCGGCGCCGTCCGAGGCACCGGCCCTCGATCCGCGGCGCTACCAAGCGCCCCTGAAAGCGCCGACGCGCGGCGGAATCGCGTTCGCCATCGGCCTGCTCGTGGCGGTGCTGCTCTACTGCAGCGGGCGCGCGTTCGGAAAGAGTTACGGCGAGGCGTTCTTCTGCTCGCCCTTCTTCGTCGGCGCCGTGATCGGCCTGCTCGGACCGCGCCGGCCGATCCGCAACAGCCTCTACACGATCGGCGCGGCGATGCTGCTCGGGATCGCCACCCTGCGCGAGGGCGTGGTCTGCTGCCTGTTCGCGCTGCCGCTGGTGGTTCCCGAGACGATCCTGGGCGCGCTCTGCGGATCGACCATTCGCCGCTTCGTCCACAACCGGCGCCACCGGATCGGCGCCGCCATCGTCCTGGTCGCGTCCGCGTCCGCCTGGCAGGCGATCGGCGGCGCGCTGGACGATCCGGCGCATCATCCGCTGCACCAGGCGCAGTCGAGGATCGCCATCGCGGCGACGCCCGATCAGGTGTTCGCCGCGCTGACCGAGCGCCCGCTGACCGTCGATCCGCGCTGGCCCTGGTTCCTGCGTGTCGGCTTGCCGATGCCGAGCCGCTTCAGCATCGACACGCCCGGCCCGAACGGTCAGGTCCGGACCGTGTTCAGCTCGGGCGTCGCGCACGGGCACGTCACCGAATGGGTGCCCGGCCGCGTGCTGGCGTTCCAGATCGATCGCTACGATATCGACGATCTCCCCTTCCACATCACGCGGCTCGGGCGCGGACCGCACTTCGGCCTGCACCCCGATCGCGTCGAGGACTGGCTGACACTGACGGGCGCCCGCTATCGCCTGGAGCCGGCGCCGGGCGGCGGGACCGTGCTGGTGCGCGACGTCTCCTGGCGGCGCCACCTCGCGCCCGCGTTCTATTTCGGCTGGCTGCAGGACACGATCATGCGGCGCGGGCAGGATCGCCTGCTCGAGCTGCTGCGCCAGCGCATCGAACGAGACCGACCGGCCGGCGGCGCGGGGCCGGCGGTCGCGGAGCTGCCGCCGCCGCGCTTATAATGATGCGTGCCCGACGTTTTCCCGGAGACGCGCTGGACGCGAATCGTCGCGGCGCGCGGAAACCCCGAGCTGCGTCGCACCGTGCTCGGCGAGCTGTGCGCATCGCGCTGGCAGCCGCTGTACGTGCATTTGCGTAAGCAGGGCCTGCCGCCCGATCGCGCGCAGGACGTCGTGCAGGGTTTCCTGGCGCACCTCCTGGAGCGCGACTTCCTGGCGCGTCTCGATCCGGGGCGCGGCCGGCTGCGCGCCTACCTCAAGACCGCCCTCGCCCACTACCTCATGAACCTTCACGCGGAAGAGTCCGCGCAGAAGCGGGGCGGCGGGCGGGCCGCGCTGTCGTTCGACGATGTCGAGGCGGTGCTCCCGGCCGCGCCCGCAGATCCCAGCGCGGCGTTCGATCGCGAATGGGCGCTGGGGCTGTTCGAGGGCGCGCTGGCCGAATTGGAGGCCGAGCTGGCGTCGGGCGCGCGGCGCGGCCCGGTCGGCGTCGTGCGCCAGCTGTTCCGATTCGGCGAGGCGCCGCCCTACGAGACGCTGGCGGCCGAGCACGGGATGACCGTGCCGCAGCTGAAATCGTTCGTGCACCGGGCGCGCGGGCGCTTCCGCGAGCTGCTGCTGGCGCGGATCGCGGACACCGTGCAGACACCGCAGGAGGCCGAGGCCGAGCTCGGCGACCTGCTGAAAGCGCTGACCGCGTGACCGCCATCGCCGCCGCCTGTCCGCGCTGCGGCGCCGTCGACGCCACGGGGCGGCTGTCGGTCTGTCCGCGCTGCCTGCTGGCGGACCTCGCGGGCGGCGGTGACGGCGACGACGCGATCGCGCCGAAAGATCTACCGAACGATTTACCGAAACTGGGCGCCGAGGGGCTGGTGCTGGAAGCAGAGCTCGGGCACGGCGGCATGGGGCGCGTCTTCCGCGCGCGCGATCAGCGCCTCGGCCGGGCCGTCGCGGTCAAGGTGCTGCGCCCCGAGAGCGCCGCCAACCCCGACTTCCGCGCCCGCTTCGCGCGCGAGGCGCGGACGCTGGCGCGCCTCGAACATCCCGGCATCGTCGCCGTTCACGACTTCGGCACGACCCCGGACGGCAACGGCTACCTGGTCATGCAGCTGATGACGGGCGGATCGATCGCCGCCAAGCTGCCGCTGCCGGTCGGCGACGCGCTGGCGATCGCGATAGACCTGTGCGACGCGCTGGCCTACGCGCACGCCCGCGGCATCGTTCACCGCGACATCAAGCCGGAGAACGTGCTCCTGGGCGAGGACGGACGCGGCCGCCTGTCGGATTTCGGGATCGCGCGTCTGGTCGAACCGACGCCCGAGGACGGCCCGCTGACGCGCCCGTCGCTGGTGCTCGGGACGCCCGGCTACATGGCGCCGGAGGCGCGCGCCGGCGCGCGGCCCGATCCGCGCATGGACGTCTACGCGGTCGGCGCGCTGCTGCGGCACATGCTGACCGGTCGGCATCCTGGTGGTGCCGATGGTGCCGACACGCCCGAGCGCGCGTCGGCCGCGCGGATCCCGCCCGCCGTCGCGGCAGTCATCGCGCGCGCGACCGCCGTCGATCCCGCTGCCCGTACGGCGGACGCCGCGACGCTGGGCGCGGAGCTGTCGGCGCTGGCCGCCCAGTTCAAGGCGACGCCGCGCGCGGCATTCGACCTGCCGCCCGAGGAGGGCGTCTGGCGCGGCGCGGTCGCACTGCTCGCCGCCGTCGCCACCGCGGTCGCGCTCTATGCCGTGCTCGTGTCGCTGACGCCCCGGGCGATCTCCGCTGACGACGCGATCCCGTTCACCACCTTCGGCAACACGCCGCTCGGCAACGGCCGGGTGCTGACAAGGGCCCGCTTCGAGGTCTGGCCGACGCTGGGCGCCGCGGTGGCGACGGCGATCGCGCTGGCGGCGTACGGCCTGCTGCGCCGCCACTGGCGCGCCGCCGGGCTGGAGCGACCCGCGCCCGATCGGCCGCTCGTCGGCGCCCGCCGGGTGCTGCGCATCGGCCTCGTCATCATCGCGCTGTTCATCCCGAGCGAGCTGCTCAGGCGCCAGGGCGCCCTGGTCGCCAGCTACATGCCCGTCGTCGGCGGCTGCCTGGAGCTGATCATGTTGTACCGGCTCTGGGACGCCGTCCTCGAGGCCAAGCAGACCAGCCGATCGCTGGCGCACGAGCCCCTGCTGTGGCTGGGGCTCGCGCTGGCTCTGTTCCCGCCGACGTACAATATCCCGCAGCTGCTGACCGCCGCGGGACACTGACGCCGCGCGATCGGACTACGGAACGATCTGCGCCCGGATTTCGCCGTCCGGGTACAGCATCGAGTGGATGTTCACGTAGGTCATGCCACCGATCATGTCGTTCATCTGCGCCGAGCTCATCATGGCGCTGCCCGACACGCTGCCGGACGTCGCCGCCGTCACCATGAGCGGCACCAGCACGTTCGCGTTGCTGCCAACCGCCGCCGGCCCGTGAATGTGCGCCACGGTCGCCATCGACGACAGGCCCTGGAACGTGCCCGTCACCGTGACGGCACCCGTGGTCTTGTCCAGCATCACCTTGACCATCGCGGTCGCGGTGCTCTGGTTCGCCGGAACCTCCTGCGCGCCCGTCAGCTGCATGTTGTAGACGGACTGATTCGCGTTCCCGGCCGTCCCCCCGCTGCCACCTCGACCGTTGCCGTTGTTGCCCGCGTAGCTGCCTGCCGTGCCGCCGCCGCCATAGCTGCTGCCGCACGAAGATCCAACCACCGCGCTCGCCAGCAGAACGCCGCCGAACACGCCCCCCATCACCATCTGCCAGAGTTTGTTTCGCATAACCCCGACCGTAATCAGTCAACGGCTTACAACAATTCCGGTCGGGTCCCGAGCGGCTCGACCGCGCGCTGCTCAGCCGCGCGGCCACGCCGAGACGATGACGTCGTCATCGTGCCGATACGCGCCGGACACGATGACGCGGTCGACGCGTCCGTCGGCGTCGCTCGCAACGTCGACGTCGAACGCGTGCATCGGCGTCCAGTGTCCGTACCAGACCTCCGCCCCGCCCGCGTCGAGATCCGCGGACGGATGGCTCTGCCCGTCGAGCATCGTCTCCGCCAGCAGCCCTGCGATCGCGAGCGCGAGCTCGCGTCGCGACTGCAGCGTCGGCGCCTGCACGCCGATGAACTGCGAAAAAAACTTGAGCGCCAGCTTGCGGAAGCTGGCAGAGAGGCAGGTGCGGATGTCGTCTCCCCGTGGCGAGGGCCGGAACGACACGAGCGTCCGGACCTCTCGATATTCGAAATTCGGAGCGGCGACCGTCGTGATGAAGAAGCGCGTGTCGGGAAGAAACTGTCTGAGCCTCGCATCGGAGACCTCGGACAGCGGCGCCTCCGCCGGGATGTAGGCCAGCCCCGTGACGGCGTAGCCGTCGGGGTGATATTCGATCTCGTCGTAACGCGCCTCCAGGTACTTTACGATCGCGGCGCGCGGGCTCATCAGCGCCACGGGGGCCGGCTGTGCCGGCGCGGCGCTCTCCGCGCGCTCCAGCCGGTGCGCGCCATAGACGGCCAGCGTCCCGAGGGCTCCCGCCATCCAGACGGCGATCAACCGGTACGCGCGGCTCACGTCTTGACGGACAGCGGACGGAGGTCGAAGTTCCCGGCAGGAGGCGCCGATGGGGTTTCAGCTCCGTTCACCCGGCTTCGAGCATCAGGGGGCGATTCCGGCCCGGCACACATGTCAGGGCGACGACGCGGCGCCGGAGCTCGCCTGGTCGGACCCGCCCGGCGGAACGAAGACCTTTGCGCTGATCGTCGACGATCCCGACGCGCCGGACCCGCGCGCGCCGCGGACGATCTGGGTCCACTGGCTGCTCTACAACCTGCCGGCCGCGACGCGGGCGCTGTCCGAGGGGATGATCGACGCGGCGCTGCCGCTCGGCACGCGCGAAGGGATCAACGATTTCAAGGAGACCGGCTACCGGGGGCCGTGCCCGCCGATCGGACGGCATCGCTATTTCTTCAAGCTGTACGCGCTGGACGCCGAGCTGACCGACCTGCGCACGCCGACCAAGGCGCAGCTTGAGAAGGCGATGCAGGGCCACGTACTGGCGGAGGCGCACCTGGTCGGCACGTACGAGAAGCGGAAATGACGCCTACACGAACAGCGAGCGCATGTACCAGCCGAATTGCTTGCGCCGCTGGTACGACGGCAGCGAGCGCCAGACGTCGCGCAGATCGGCGAGCGCCTTGCGCCTGCCGTCGCCGTCCTTGCGCGCCTTGCAGACGCGCAGCAGCTTGACGCGCCCCTCGATGTTCGAGTTGTTGATCTTCACGTAACGCTCGAGCGCGTCGTCGGCGTCGTCCCAGCGGCCCAGCGCCACCAGCGCGTCCGCGGCGCGCAGGTACGCCTCGCCGTACTGGAAGCCGGGCTCGCGGTGGGTGACCGCGACCAGCGCCTCGACGGCGCGTTCGTGCTGGCCGGCCAAAAGGTGCGAGACGCCCGACAGGTACAGCAGCTCGACCGAATCGGGATCGCGCGCGAGCGCCTGTTCCAGCAGCGGCAGCGCGCGCCGCGGCCGGTGCTTCTCCAGCCAGATCTTGGCGAGGTCGCGGCGCGCCGTCACGTTGCTGGCGTTGCTGTCGATGTCTACCTGCAGCGATCGGACGCGGCGGCGGTGTTTCAGGATCAGGAACGGGTCGGGCAGCCAGCGCCGCGCCACCAGGCCGATCACGATCACGATCAGGAATTCGGGATGGGACGACACCGCGGCGAGCAGCGCGGGCGCCACGATCCAGAACAGGTAGTACGAGCCCCAGCCGGAGCTCGCGCCGCCGCCGCCGCGGCCGCGCATGAAGAAGAAGTAGAAGGCCGCCGCCAGCAAGGCGGTCCCGAGCAGACCCGAGCGGCCGGTCAGCGATCCGAGACCCATCGACGCGCCGACGTCCTCGTCGTCGTAGCCGCCGCGCGTGCGGAGGCGTTGCTCGGCGCGCAGCCGGGCGACCGGCCGATCGGTCGCCTCACCGGAAGCCGCGGCCGGTTGCTGTTCCGCCGCCGCCGTCGAGTCGTCATTTCCGGACGCGCGCACCGCGGGCGCCGCCAGCATCGTGACGCCGAACGCCGCGATCAGCACCCGTGCGGCCGCCGCCCGGCGCAGCAAACCCGTCCTGCGAAGCGGCTGGGCTGCGGACGTCGCGGCCATCCCAGCCGATTGTGCCATAATGGCGGCCTCGCTTGTTCTCACCTATGGACCTTCGTCACCGCTCGTCATCTGATCGCCGCGCTGTTCGAATCGGACGGCTCATGCTGGCGCTGGTCGCAGCCGGCTTTCTGACGCCGCTCGCCTGCGATCATTCCGCCATCGGCGGCGGCGGCAGCGGCAGCGCCGGTCATCCGGGACCGGGCGCGGCCGGCAGCACCGGCCCGGGGACGGGCGGCATCGGCGGCACGACCGGAACGGGCGGCGACACGGGCGTCGCCGGCAACAGCGCCGGGGTGGCGGGCGATTCCGGATCGGCCGGCACGACGGGCGCCGCCGGGACAGGGCCGGGCGCCGCAGGCACCACCGGCTCCGCCGGGACCGGGACCGGCGCCGCAGGCACCACCGGCTCGGCAGGCACCACCGGCAGCGCGGGCACCACCGGCTCCGCCGGAAACGGCGCCGCGGGCACCACCGGCGCCGCGGGCACGACCGGCTCGGCAGGCACCACCGGCACTGGCGGCAGCACGGGCGCCGGCGGAACCGGCACCGACGGCAACCTGATCACGAACGGCGACTTCATGGCGGGCGACGCCAACTGGCACACCGAGAACGGCACCGGCAGCGTCAACGGCAGCGGCGCCTACTGCGTCAGCAGCCCGAGCAGCACGACCCTCGTCGGCTGGTCGGCAACAACGGGCAGCATGCTGTCGTTGTCGGGCAACTACAAGCTGTCGTATCTGGCGTCGGGCGGCGGCACGGTGCACGTCAAGGTCGGCCAGGCGGTGTCACCCTTCAACCCCGACTTCGAAGCCAACGACGGTGTGTCCAGCAACCCTCAGACGTTCACGCACACGTTCAGCGCGAACGACAGCAACGCAGGCCTCGCGTTCACGTTCATGAACGCCGGCACCAGCACCGTCTGCATCGACGACGTCACGCTGACGCCGAACTAAGTCCAACCGACCGGGATCAGCGCGCCCGACGTCACGGTCTGCGCCGGCGACACCAGCCAGGCGATCACAGCTGCGACCTCGGCGGGCTTCGTCCACCGGCGCGGATCGGCGTCGGGCATCGCGGCGCGGTTGGCGGGCGTGTCGATCGTTCCCGGCAGCACCGCGTTGACGAGGATGCGATCCTCGGCGACCTCGTCGGCCAGCGCGCGCACCATCGCGCTGACGGCCGCCTTCGACGCCGTGTAGGCGACCGAAAAACCGGTCGCGACCGTCGCGGCCCGCGAGCTGACGTTGACGATGCGCCCGCCCTTGCCTTTGACGCGCATGTTGCGAACGGCCTCGCGGCTGCAGAGGAAGGCCGTGGCGAGGTTGACGTCCAGCTGACCGCGCAGGTCGGCCAGCGACGTGTCGGTGATCAGGGCGGCCTTGAATCCGCCCGCCACGTGGATCGACGCCCAGAGCGGCGGGCAGCGCGCGTAGAACGCCGTCACCGCCGGTTCATCGGCCAGGTCGACGCCCTCGACGGCCAGGATGCGGGCGTGGCGCGGCAGGCGATCCGCGTCGTCGCGCACCGGCAGGTGGCAGATCGCGCCCGCGGCCAGCATCGCCTCGACGACCGACGGCCCGAGCCCGCCCGCCGCGCCCGTGATCACGACATGCCGTTCAGCCAGGTCCATGGCGCGCATGATAGCGCCGCGTCTGGCCGGCGGCGCCGGCTAGCTGCGCTTTTCGCGCCGGTACACGGTGGACGGATCGACGCCCAGGATCTGCGCCGCCTTTTGCTTGTTTCCGCCGACGGATTCCAGCACGCCCGCGATGTACCGGTCTTCCAGCTCCCCCAGACTGAGCGGGTTCGTGACCAAGCGGCGGATCGGATCCCAGATCGGAATGGGGCCCAGCGCGCGCTTGACGTCGGCGAGCGGCGCGAGCCGGGTCGACGCCGTGACGACCAGACGTTCGATCAGGTTCTCGAGCTGCCGCACGTTGCCTGCCCAGTCGCAGCTCGCGAGATAGTCGAGGGCGTCGGGCTCGATGCCGGCGAGCACCGACTGCGGCGATCGCGCCAGGCTCTTCGCGAGGAAGTGCTCGACCAGGGCCGGAATGTCGTCGGCTCGATCGCGCAGCGGCGGGACAGGGATCCGGAGGACGTCGAGGCGGAAGAACAGATCCTGACGAAACTGCCCCTTGCCGACCAGCTCGGACAGGTCCTTGTCCGTGGCGGCGATGCACCGGACGTCGACCCGCCCGGTGGTCTCGCTGCCGACCGGACGGACCTCGCCCGACTGGAGCACGCGCAGCAGCTTGCCCTGAAGCGGCAGCGGCAAGTCTCCGATCTGATCGAGGAAGATCGTCCCCCCTTCGGCCTCGACGAAAAGACCCCGGCGGTTGCTGGCGGCCCCCGCGAAGGCGCCGCGCGCGTGGCCGAACAGCTCGCTCTCGAGCAACGGCTCGGGAAGCGCCGCACAGTTGACGGCGACGAACGCGTGATCGGCCCGCGGTCCCGAGTTGTGAATGGCGAGCGCGATCAGCTCCTTGCCCGTCCCCGTCTCGCCGGAGATCAGCACCGGAGACGGCGCGTCCGCGACCTTGACGATGAGGGCGCGGAGCTGCCGCATGGCGAGGCTGTCGCCCACCAGCTGCCGCGACGCCAGGTTGGCGCGCAGCGTGCGACGCAGCAGCGCGTTCTCGCTGGTCAGCGCGCGCTCGCGGCAAGCCCGCTGCACCAGCGCGCGAAGCGTCTCGAGATCGAACGGCTTGGTGATGTAGTGGAAGGCGCCGCGGCGCATCGCCTCCACCGCGCTCTCGATGGCGCCGAACGCGGTCATGATGACGACCGGCACGGAGGGATCGGATTTCTTGATGATGGAGAGCAGCTCCAGCCCGTCGATCCCCTTCATCCGGAGATCGGTCACGACGACGTCGGTCGGCGCCTCCTTGAACAGCTCCAGCGCGGCGGTGCCGCTGGCCGCGATCTCGGTCGCGAAACCGGCCACCTCGAGATCGCTCGCGATGGTCTGCGCCATGTCGGCGACGTCGTCGACGACCAGTGCTCGTAACTTACCCATGTGCTGCCCTCGCTTCGGGGGCGGCCGGCCAGAGCACGGTCGCCGTGGTTCCCTGTCCTGGTGAGCTGGCGAGATCGATCCGCCCCCCGTGATTCCTGACGATGCTGGCGGCTATCGGCAGTCCCAGCCCGGTCCCCTCTCCGCGCTTCTTGGTGGTGAAGAACGGGTCGAAGACGGCGTTCATGTGCTCGGGCGCGATCCCGATGCCGCGATCGATGATCTTGACGCGGATCATCCCTTCGGGCTCGGTGTACGCCGTGAGGCGCACGCGACCGCCCTGCTCGGATGCGTCGCACGCGTTGAGGAGAAGGTTCACCAGCACCTGCTGCAACTGGTCGGGATCGGCGGCGAGCATCGGCAGATCGTCGGCCAGCACCACCTCGAGCTCGATGCGACGGGCGTCGAGCTTCCACTGGAGAAGCTCGCGCGCGCGCTCGACCGCCAGCGCGGCGGAGATCGGCCGGCGCTCGTTGGCGGGGCGGCGCGAGAAGTCCAGGATCTGCCGGATCGTCATCGACACGTTGTCGACGTGCTTGATGATCACCCGCAGGTCCTCGGCCCGGGGCCCGGCCTGGACATCCCGCAGAACCTGTTCGGCCCGGCCGCGGATCACGGCCAGCGGGCTGCCGATCTCGTGCGCCATCTCGGTCGAGAGCACGCCCACCGTGATCAGTTTTTCGGCTCGCACCAGCTGGTTCTCCAGGTCGCGCGCCTCCGCGAGCGCGCGTGCATAGCGTAGCTCACCCTCCAGCGCGGCCCTACGCCGTTGTTGGCGCAAGATGACGATTCCGCCCGCGGCGACGGCCAGCGCGGCCGCGAACGCCGCGAGGACGATCCGGATCAGAACCCACAGTTGCCGATCCGTGATCGCACGCGTCGAGGCGATCCAGCTGACGACCCAGCTGCCGCTCGGGCGGTCAAGCCGTTCCGAGACCTGGACCGCGGGCGCCGCGGCGCCGCCGAGCAGCTGGGCCACCTCCGGGCCAATCTGTCGAGCCGGCTCCGCCGGGCCCTGGAAATACTTTTTGACGGTGGCCGAATCGGTCGCCCGGCAGCCGGTGGACGTCTCGCAGCCGGCCCAGACCACGCCGCCTGGATCGGTCACGAACAGCCGCGAATCCGGCAGCGGCGTCCACGACCCGGCGCCGAGGAACATGGCCGCGTCGCTGGTCACCACCACCGCCCCGCCTTCCCGGACCGGCGTGCCATAAAGAAGAAACGAGCGGGCGCCGTAGCGCGCCGGCTTGCCGATCGCCTTCGCCCGTTTCGTCGACACCTCGCGGGCCAGGCGCTGCATCGGCGCATCCAGAGCTGCAAGCATCGGCGGCGCCTCGGTCGGATCCGGGGCGAGCAGCTCGACGGATCCGTCGGCGCGATTGAGGGAGATGATCCGGTAGTGCGGAACGACGACGGCCAGCGCGCGGAACGTCGTCTCCGCGATGCGCCGCTCGATCGCCGGATCGTGCTCCGGGTTGCTCCTGGATCGCTCGACGAGGTCGGTCAGCATCCGGGTGTCCTGATCGAGCGCGTCGAGGCGCGCGGACAGCACCTCCACCGATGCGTGCGCCTGCTGGCTGGTCGCCGCCGTGAACTCTGCGAGCAGGCGGTGCTGCTCGCTGCGCGCGCTCGCGATGGACAGACCGACGATCCCGGCCAGTGCCGCGACGATGATCGCGATGCTCACGAAGGGTCTCAAATCGGTCCCTATCCTAGCGGAGAAGTTGACCCATTCAGCGCCTCAGCCAGGTTGCAAGGCTGACCTCGGCATGTTGCAAACACATGAAACTACAGCGCTTTTCTGCGTCTTTACGCAATCCTTACATCAGTCTTTACACAATCTTGATGTTACATAAGCAACTAGCACCCGAAACGATTGCGAAATGCAAAAACGGCATCGTGCTCCTTGAACATCACGCCAAGACACGGCGTGCAAAACGCAAGGAGACACCATCGTGATCAAAAGGTTTTGGGAAGGAATGAAAGCCCCCGAGCGACGCCGCGTCTTCTACGCGCTCCTCGGGGGGAAGGCATTGGGGCTCGCGCTCCTGTTTCTCATCATCGCCGGGATACCGGCGTACTTCGGGCACAAGGCGCACGCCGACACGGCGCCGCCGACCCCCGCGTACGTCAACCCAATCAACACGCTGTGGGTCTTGGTGACGGCCTTCCTCGTGTTCTTCATGCAGGCCGGCTTCATGTTCCTGGAGGCAGGGTTCGCCCGCACACGTGAGACGGTCAACGTGCTTCTCGAAGGCATCGTCGACACGTGTCTGTGCGGCCTCCTGTTCTGGGCGTGGGGCTTCGCCTTCATGTTCGGCTCCGGGAACGGCTTCATCGGCCACGAGTTCTTTTTCTTACACGGCGCGCCGGAGACATACGGCACGACCGGCGTTTCGATCCTGGCGTTCTTCCTGTTCCAGTACGCCTTCGCCGACACCTGCTCGACGATCACGTCGGGCGCGATGATCGGCCGTACCGGTTTCTGGGGAGACCTGCTCTACAGCTTCGGCGTCAGCGGGTTCATCTACCCGATCTTCGGCCACTGGGCCTGGGGTCCGGACGGCTGGCTCAACAACATCAAGCCCGCCGCGTTCCATGACTTCGCCGGCTCGACGGTGGTGCACACCATCGGCGGCGTGGTCTCCCTCGCCGGCGCGATCGTTCTCGGTCCTCGCCTGGGCCGCAAGTTCAAGCGTGACGGCGGCGGCGCGATGCCGGGCCACGACATGACCATCGCTGCCGTCGGCGGCGTCATCCTCTGGTTCGGGTGGTACGGCTTCAACCCGGGCAGCACGCTGTCGGCCATGGACCTCCACGGCATCGGCCGCGTCGCCGCCAACACCACGCTCGCGGCCTGCGCGGGCGGCCTGACCGCGATGTTCTGGATGTACCCGCGGAACAAGGTGTGGGACGCCGGCATGACCATCAACGGCTTCCTGGCCGGCCTGGTCGCCATCACCTGCCCCTGCTACTGGGTGTCGCCGTTCGGCGCGATCATGATCGGCGCCATCGCCGGCCCCGTCTGCGCGCTGTGGGTCGACCTGATGGAGTACCTGCGGATCGACGATCCGGTCGGCGCTTGCGCCGTTCACCTCGCGGGCGGTGTCTGGGGGACGCTCTCCCTCGGTCTGTTCGCGACCGGCCAGTACGGAGCGCCGACGCCGCTGGGCGCGGACAACTCGGCCGCGTCCGTCGTGACGGGGCTCTTCTACGGCGGCGGCGCGAGCCAGCTGATCGCCCAGATGAAGGGGAGCTTCTCCATCGCCGCCGCGGTCTTCGTCGCGTCGATGGCGCTGATGTACCTGACCAAGTACACGGTCGGCCTGCGCATCTCGAAGGAGGGCGAGCTGGAAGGTCTCGATCTGCACGAGCACGGCGGCGGCGCGTACCCGGAGCTCTGGGGCTCGGGGACGGGCGGCGGCATTCCGGGCGGCGCGACGGCCCATGCGGTCGAAGGGGCGCCCGTGGTCGCCAAGGCGACCATCTAAGGTCGCCACATGAAGGTCTCCCGCCGCCGGCGTTCTCCACCGGAATCACCGCCGGAGGCGGGAGTCCGCCTCGCCCCGACCCGCACCATCGGGCCGGTCTTCTGCAACGGGTACGAGGTCACGGTCACCGCAGCCCTCGAGGTTGCCGCCGGCCCGTCGGCGCAGGGACGAACCCCTGCGCACCGCGACCGATCGCAAACGAATCGCTGACTGGAGAGATCACATGAAAGAGATCAAGGCCATCATCAAACCGTACAAGCTCGACGAGGTGAGAGATCGCCTGCGCGAGTCGGGCGTCAGGGGCATGACCGTCTACGAGGTCAAGGGGTTCGGCCGCACGGGGGGCAAGCCGGAGGTGTTCCGCGGCTCCGCCTACTCGGTGGACTTCGTTCCCAAGATCAAGATCGAGGTCGTCGTTCCGGACTCCATGGTCGCGGACGTCGTGGCGCTGCTCGCCAAGGCGGCCAAGACCGACAAGATCGGTGACGGAAAGATCTTCGTGGCGACCGTCGACGAGGCAATCCGCATTCGAACGGGCGAACGCGGCGAAGACGCGCTCTAGCAATCCGGCGGCGCCCGGCTGGTTCATCGCGAACCCGGCCGGGCGTCGTTCACCCCGATGCAACGGTACCCCCGACCCGGAGAGCCGATCCTGCCGCGGCTGTTGCGGCCGCTGGTGATCGATCGCCGGCCCGCGGCGTTCCTCGACGCGGACAGCGCGCTGCTGGCGCGCTCGGCGCTGGGACCGGAAGCCTGGACGCTGCTTCCGCCCGAGACATGCCGGCGCCTCTCTCAGCTGGTCGTCGACCGCGTCCAGACGCGGGTCGCGGCGCTTCCCGATGTGGTTCTGACCAGCCCGCTGCCCGAGCCGAGGCTGGCGCTGGCCCTGCCCCTCGAACGACGCACCATCAACACGATCCGCCGCGCCCTCGGAGATCGGTCGTCGGTCGGGCCGTGGACCGTCGAGCGCTACCTCGGGCTGGATCGATTCGGCGGACGCGCCCTGGTCGATCTCGTGGCGGCCGTCGAGGGCCGCGCCGGGTGGGTCGAGCCCGTCGCCGAGGCAAAGGTGACGACCGGAGGCGAAGGCAA
>DATFXS010000670.1:0-4288 GCA_035315605.1 Polyangia bacterium | reverse complement strand
GATCCAGCCGAGGCGATAGATGAACGTGTCCGGCCCCATCTGCTGCGCCAGGTCGGACGTGTAGCGGATGAGATAGGGATCGATCCGCCGCTGCAGCTTCACCGCGCCGACCATCGCCAGGCCGACGACCCCGCAGATCACGAACGCCCGAGTCATCCGGCGCTGGTCGCTGCTCTGCCGGACCAGCCAGTGTCCGATCGCGATCCCGACCAGCGTCCACGCCAGCGGCGGGATCAGCGGGAACGCCGCCATCTTGTCGTGGCCTGCGATGTACGCGGCCAAGTGGCGCGGCAGCCAGGCGGGAAGATGGTCCCCCGGGCCGATGATCGGCCCGACCGCGATGATGACGGCCGCCAGCGCCAGCGTCACCGCGTACTGCGGCCGGCCCCGGCGCGGCGCGCACAGCGGCGCCGCCAGCATCATCGACGCGCCGATGGTGTTCAGGATGTCGACGCGCAGCAGATCGTGCCAGTCCCAGAACAGGCTGAACACGTACTCCTGCAGCCGGAACAGATACGCCAGGACCAGGACCTCGAAGCCGCGCTTGACGGACCCGCGCACCATCACGCGCCGTTCGACGCCCCGCGCGATCTGCCCCTCGTACTTGATCCCCATGGCGACGCCCGCCAGGAGCAGGAACATCCGGAACGGCAGGCCGCCCGGCCAGCGCGTCTCCTGGAACAGCGTCGTCGCCCGTGCGGCTGGGCTGGTCCAGTACCCGAAGAGGTGGGTCTCGATCATCAGCACGACCGCCAGCCCGCGCAGCCAGTCGACGGCGTCGATGCGGGGAACCGGCTTGGGGGCGGGGGCGGGAGCCGGCTGATTCACGTTGCTAACTTTCGCGCTGCCAGCGCCGGCCTTGTCAAAGGTTTTCGTGCTTGGGACATGCGGGTTTGACAGCACCGGGCGCGCGCACTATAAACGCCACCCTTTCGGAGGTTTGCGCGCGATGTCTCTCAAGATGGGCCTTCTGGGCCGCAAGATCGGGATGACCCAGGTGTTCCACGACGACGGAACGGCCCTGGGCGTCACCGCAGTGACGGTCGGACCGTGTGTCGTCGTCGGCAAGCGGACGCCGGACAAGCACGGCTACTCGGCGTTGCAGCTCGGCTTCGAGGAGGCCCCGATCGACAAGGGGACCCACCTGCCCGACCTGCCGCGGCCGGAGATCGGCTACTTCAAGAAGGCGAACGTCGAGAAGGCGATGGTGCACCTCAAGGAGGTCCGCCTCGACCCGAAGGACCTGGAGAAGTACGAGGTCGGCAAGGTCGTCCGCGCGTCCGAGGTGTTCAAGGCCGGCGACGTCGTCGACGTCACGGGCACGACCAAGGGCAAGGGCTACCAGGGCGTCATGAAGAAGCACCGCATGGCGGGTGACACCGACACGCACGGCACGCACGAGTTCTTCCGCCACGGCGGATCGATCGGCTGCCGCCTGACGCCCGGCCGCGTCCACAAGGGCAAGCGGATGTCGGGCCTCATGGGCAACGTCAAGAGCACCGCGTCCGACCTGGTGGTCGTCAAGGTGTTCGAGGACAAGGACCTCGTGCTGGTGAAGGGCGCCATCCCCGGCCCGGCCAACGGCCTCGTGCTGATCAAGGGCAGCGTGAAGGACGTCAAGAAGTACATCGTCCCGCGCGCGATCAAAGAGGTCGAGTCGAAGAACCCGATGAAGGCCTCGAAGAAGGGCGGCGGCGGCGGCGGCGAGAAGGCCGCGGCCAAGCCCGCCAAGAAGTAAACCGACCTGTCGAAGAAGCTGGGCGATCGGCGCGGCCGGCACGACCCCTTCTTCAAGAAGGCGCGCGAGGCCGGCTTCGCGGCGCGCTCCGTCTACAAGCTGGAGGAGATCGATCGCCGGCTGCGCCTTCTGCGCGCCGGCGACCGGGTCCTGGATCTCGGGTGCCGCCCGGGATCCTGGCTGCAGTACGCGCTGTCCGTGGTCGGGCCGCACGGCGCTGTCGTCGGCATCGATCGCGATCCGCTGCCCCGGCCGATCGCCGGGGCGCGCGTGCTGGAGGGCGACATCTTCGCGACGCCCGACGGCGAGCTGCTGGGGACGCTGGCGGCGTTCGACGTCGTGCTGTCCGACATGGCGCCCAACACGACCGGCACGCGGGCGACCGATCAGGCGCGCTCGGCGGCGCTGTTCGGCGAGGCGCTGACGCGGGCCGAACGGCTGCTGGCGCCGGGCGGCGCGTTCGTCGGGAAGGTCTTCGAGGGACCGGACCTCGAGGCCCTGCGCAAGCGCATGGCGCAGCGGTTCTCGGTCGTGCGGACGCTGAAGCCGGAGGGGACCCGGGCCGTCAGCACTGAGGTCTACGTCGCGGGTAAGGGGTTCGCTTAGGACGGCCGGCCGGCGATGGGGGCACTCCCCGTCTGGGATGGAACTCGGCCGGTGCTAAGCTGTCCGAGGAGTAGATGCGGACCCTCCTTCTGGCGCTGGCCGGCCTCGGGGCCGCAGCCGCCGTCGCGCATGCGCGCGCCGACGATGCGGAGCGGCGCATCCGCATGGACTTCAAGGAGCCGCCCACCGGGCTGCTCCGCCTTCAGGGCGCGCGCGTCGGCGAGGGGCGCCACTCAATCAGCGTCGATGCGCGCGGGCCGCTCGCCTTCATCGAGGTGACGCGCACCCTGCCCGTCCCGGATCGGCCCGGCGACGGCGAGTCGCTGCTCGACCTCGCTTTGCCCGAGGGCAGCGCCCTCGTCTCGGTCGAGGTGCGCGATCACGGCCGCTGGCGCGCCATCGAAGCCGCCACCGGGACCGCACCAGCGGACACGTATCGGGACGAGAGTGCGGCGCGCGGCGTGACTCCGATGTTGGAACCGTTCGACGACAGCGCCGACTATCGGCTCCGGATCCAGCGTGCCGGCGCGGCCCGCGCCGGTGACCCGCCCGCGGTGCATTACCGCTTCACGACCACGCCAGTCTTCTCGAACGGAAGGTTCCGCATCCGCTTCCCGTCCGCGCCCGAACGGCTGCCCGTGCCCGCCGACGTGACGGTCACGACGCAGGCCGCCTCGGACGTCGACATCGCCGGGACGCGAACGCCGATGGCGGGCACAGGCAGCGGGCATGCGCGCGGGCGCGCGTCGACCCGAAGCGGCTGGGAGGTGTCGTGGGCGCCGCGAGATCCCGCCGCGGGCGCGGGCGCGCCGACGCTGGACACGCGCGTCGCGATGGCCGCGCTGTCGCCGACGGAGACCGCGATCGCCTACTCGGTTCGCAGCCGGCCCGCTCGCCCGGCCGGCGCGCCCACCAGCGTGCTGCTGGTGATCGATCGCTCGCGGAGCGTCGGCCTGCCCGGACTGTCCGCCGAGCACGACCTCGCGCGCCGCGTGCTGGAGGCGCTGCCGCCCAGCACGCGCTTCGACGCCGTCTTCTTCGATCGCGCCAGCAAGCGGATGTTCCCGATGAGCCGGCCCGCCACCCGCGAGGCGATCGGCGCGCTGGAGGACGAGATGGTCCCCGCGCGCCTGCAAAACGGCACCGACCTGGCGGCGGCGCTGCGCGACGCGGGCGCCCTCCTGCGCCGGGAGCAGAGCACGTTCGCGCCGCGGACCTTGCTGGTGGTGCTGACCGACGGCGCGCTGCCGGCCGGACAGGACGGCGCGGCGCTGGATCACGCGCTCGGCGCGATCCCCGATCTCGATCTCTCCGTCGCGGCGTTCGTCGTCCGCCCGCCCGACGACGATCCGATCAGCGCCGACGTGCGGCGCGCCCTGGGCGACTTCGCAGCCGGCCGGCACGGGATCGCGCGGGTGGTGCGCATCGCCGACATCGCGGACGCCGTCACGGGCGCGCTCGCCGACCTGGACCGCGGCGGCGACGTCGCCGGGGTACGGGCCCGGGTCGACGGCCGGCAGTACACGCTGGCGCCGTCGCTCGCGCCGGACACCGTGGCGGCCGGGGTGATGTCGGCTGCCGGCAAGCCGCCGCGGGCGATCGAGATGGAGGTGACCGCGCGTGGCAAGCGAATCGCCCTCCCCGCCCGGCCCGTGCGCGTGCCGCCCGAATGGCTGCGCGCCTGGTCGGCCAGCGCGCCGCGCCCGCAGAAGTCGCGCTTGCTGGTGTCGCCGGGGTTGCTGGCGCTGGTCGAGCCGATCGTCCGGTCCATCCCCGAACCCGAGCCGCCTGTGAAGGGATCGATGGACCGCCTGGTGATGCGCAACGTGCTGTCGCTGGCGTACATGCCGCGCGCGCGGGCGTGCTACCTGAACCGCACGGGAAAGACGGCGGCATCGCGAGATCTGACGGGCAAGGTGCGACTGGCGATCGACGTCGTGCGCG
>DATFXS010000669.1:0-2041 GCA_035315605.1 Polyangia bacterium | reverse complement strand
CAGGCCGAGCGTCCCCTCGTAGAACTTCCGCGCCACCGCCAGATCCTTCACCGCAACCGTCGCGACGAGCTCTTTTCCTGCCAGCATGACGCCCTCCTTGTCAGTCGTTGTCTTATCTTGGTCTTGCGCACGAAACGAGCGCGCGCAAGCGAGCCGACGCTACCGGAAACCGACGATCATCTTGGCGACGAATCGGTTGGATCCGTCGGTCAGCCCCTCGCCCACGCCCGCGTTCAGTTCGAGGCGCTTCCATTTCAAGAGGTTGACCACCTCGTAGAGATAGTGCTCCTGCGCGCTGGCCGCCGTGAATGAGCCGATCGGACCGAGATCGGCGTAGTACTCGAGGCCGAACGACGCGAGCCCATCGACGACGTACAGGACATTCACCGCCGGTTCGAACGCCGGCGCGTCGCCGCGCCCCGGCCCGGCCAGGCTCAGGTCGACGATCGGATTGACCGAAACGAACACCCGGCCGCCGGTCGACGTCCAGGTCGCGATCGGCCGGATCTCCGCGCCCCACCGGTCGCGATCGAATTCTTCCGGCAGCCGCGAGACCTCCAGGTTCACGCCCCAGCGGAACGGGCTGGCGTCGCGCGCGGGCAGCACGAACTTCGAGCGCAGCTTGTTGCCGGCGTAACGGAACGACCCGTCGGCCAGCAGCGCGGTCTGCAGATAGACGCCGCCTTCCCACCACGACGTGATCCCGATCGGGAACTCGGCGGTGAAGTGCGACTGGTGCTGGGACGGCAATTCGGGCGCGACGGCCTCGCTGTGACCGGCGATCACGGAGTTTATGTGCGTCTCGATGCCGACCTGGCCCGGCGCGTTCACGGCGCCGTCGTAGACCTGGATCTCGAACGGATCGACGGCGCGCGCCGCGCCGGGCGCGAGCACGGCGGCGGTCGCGAGGATGAGCCGCGCGGCGAAGCGAGAGACCGGAAAACGGAGCACGCGCAGCCGATATAACCCGGACGCCGCCGAGCTTCGAATCCGACGCCCGCCTGATGGCGGGCGGCCCGGGCCGTGAACAGCCTGAAAGAGGAGGCGAATCATGCGTCGATTGAAATGGCTCATCCTGGTGGTGTTCGCGACCGCGGGGGCGGCGCGGATTCCGATCGCCATCGCCGACACCGAGTCGACCGTCACCTGCAAGGACGGGACGACGTCGAAGGGCGGCAAGGGCGCCTGTTCGCACCACGGCGGCATCGCCTCCGACGCCGACACCAAAGCCGCACCAGCGCCGAAGAACGAGCCCGCGGCCAAGCCGTCTTCGGCGCCGCCGCCCGCCGCTGCGCCGATGGTGAAGTGCAAGGACGGGTCGGAGTCGAAGGGCGGCAAGGGCGCTTGCTCGCACCACGGCGGCGTCGCCTCGGGCGAGATGGGTGGGTCGGCACCGGCCGAAGCTGCGCCGCCCGCCGCGCCACCGAGCACGCAGGGGCGCTCGGCGCCGCCGTCGTCGCGCCCGGAGTCGCCGAGCGCGCCGCCCAAGGCCGGCCAGCCGACCGCGAAGTGCAAGGACGGATCGATGTCGTACAGCTCGCATCATTCGGGCGCCTGCTCGCACCACGGCGGCGTCGTCGAGTGGCTAGGGTCGCCCTGAGGCGAGCGCGCGGTAGGCGAGCAGCGCCGACACGCCGAGGCCGATGGCCACGACGATCGCGCGCACGGCGCGCGGCGACGCACGCCGCGACGCCAGCCCGCCCGCCAGGCCGCCCAGGACGGCGGCCGGCACCATGATCACCGCCGCCCGTCTGTCGACCAGACCGGCGGCGATGAAGTAGGCGGCGGCGACGCCGTTGGCGCACGCCGACAGCAGGTTCTTCACGGCGACCCGCCCATGCAGATCCCCCGGTAGCATCGCCAGCAGCGCGAGCATGACGATGCCCATCGCCGCGCCGAAGTAGCCGCCGTAGACGCCGACCAGAAGCTGGGCGGCCACGATCGCGCCCGTGCGCGCGCGCGACGGGTGCGCCGGGGCGTCGCCGCGCCGGCTGGTGGCACCCTGCAAGAGCAGCGCGAGCGTCGCCCCGAACACCAGCAC
>DATFXS010000668.1:0-4177 GCA_035315605.1 Polyangia bacterium | reverse complement strand
GTCGTGTCCCGCCTGGGGGCGCGGCAGGCCGTTTCCGCGATCGAGCTGGCGCCCGAGCAGCGCGATCATCGTGTTGGCGAAGACCGTCGAGCGCCCGGTCATGCAGTCGCGCGGGCCCGAGAAGTAACCGTCGGCCCGGGCCAGGCCGAGCTCGGGATCGAACACGCGTTCGTAGTACCGGGTCACCTCGCGCGAGATCAGCGCCTGATGGCGCCGGATCAAATGCTCCGCGCCCGCCGCCTCCAGCCCGAACAGCAGCATCGGCAACGAATCGGACCCGTAGGCGTAGACGTCGCGCGGGAAGCGCCCCGCGAAGATCGTGGTCGTGATGCGGTCGGCCGCCTCGAACCGCGCCAGCGCCCACTCCCACGAGCGGACCACGCGGTCCCGCAACCCCAGTCGACAGAGGGCGGGCGTGCACATGGCCAGATCACGTGTCCAGAACTGCCTGAAATGCCCGGCCGACCCCCCCAGGTACTGGCCGGTCCAGCAGTCTTCCAGCACGCCCTTGCAGATCGCCTCGACGCTGCCGGGGTAGCGCTTCCACCCGAAAATCGCGCGCGCCAGCGATCGCCCCGCCACCACCACCCCGGCGGCCAGCAGCACCGGATCGAGCGGGACCGGCGCCGATCGCCGCGGATCGGCCGGGGGCAAGACGAGCGGGGGCGCGGCTGAGCTCCCGGCTACTTCCCCTATCTCCGGCGAATGCACTGCCTTCCAGATGCTTGAGGCGGCAAAACGTTAGACGGGATGGACAGTCCCCCGTTCTTATGTAGAGTGACCATCTTCCGGCCCCGGGGCAACCATGCGCACAACGCGCTGCGACCTGCATATTCATTCGGCGGCCTCCGTCGGGAACGACGAGTGGTACACGCGGCTCTTCGGATGTCCCGAGAGCTACGCCGAGCCGGCGCGGCAGTACGAGCTGTGCAAGGCCCGCGGGATGTCGCTGGTGACGCTGACCGACCACGACACGATCGACGGAGGTCTGACGCTGATCGATCGCCCGGACTTCTTCCTGTCCGAGGAGGTGACGACCGTCTTCCCCGAGAACGGGTGCGTCATGCACGTTCTCGCCTGGAACATCACGCGCGATCAGCACGACGAGATTCAGGCGCGGCGCAACAATGTCTATGAGCTGTGCGAATACCTGAATCGGGCCGCGATCGCTCACGGCCTGGCCCACCCCCTCCTGAGCCCCAACTGGGGCCTCGACGCGGCGACGTTCGAGAAGGTGCTGCTGCTGTTCCCGACGATGGAAGGGATCAACGGCCTCACCGACCGGCGCATCGAACCGGACCTGGCCACGATGCTGGATCGGCTGACGCCGGAGGTGATCGCGGCGCTGGTGGGCAAGCACTGCATGGACGCCCACGGCGACACGCCGCACCGCAAGGCGCTGACGGCCGGCTCCGACGACCACGGTCACCGCCGCTCGGGCACCATCTATACCGAGGTCGACGGCAGCCTGGACCCGGCGGCCTTTCTGCGGGCCTGCATGGCGGGATCAGGGCGCCCGGTGGGACAGCAGGCGCACCTGGCCACCATGGCGACGTGTGTGAAGCAGACGACATACCGGCACATCAGCCAGCAGCAGTCGCTGGGCGAGCACTGCGGTAACCCGTTCCTCGAGCTGATGGACGTGCTCGCGGGCCGCGAGCCGCCCGCCCCGGCCGACGGGCGCGCCGCCGGCTTCCTGTCGACGTTGATGGCCGGGCACCGGGACGCGGCGGTCGACGTCGGAACGCCGGTCGACATCCTCCAGATTCCGGACGCCGCCACCGACGAGGACGACATCCGCATCGTCGAAGCGGCGGCCGGCGTCACCGACAAGGTGCTGGAGCAGGGGCTCGACCGGCTGATCGACGCGGCCCAGACCTTCAACTTTCACGGCCTGATGTCCGGCGCGCACGATCTGTTCGGCGGGCTGATGACAGCTGTGCCGATGCTGTTCGCCGCCGATCACTTCGGGCGGCAGGAGCGGCAGGTCCGGAAGCTGCGCGAGCAGTGGCGCGCCTACCCGCTTCCCGAACCCGAGGGGCGGATGGCGCTGTTCAGCGATTCGCTGGATCACGTCGACGGCGTGTCGACCTGGTGCAAGCGGTTCGTCACCCGCGCCCGCGCGGCCGGACGCACGGTGCTAGTGCCGCACTGCCGCGGTGACGGCAGTCCGGACGAATTGCCCGCGGTGACGTCGTTCGCGCTGCCGCTGTACGAGTGCATGCGCATGCACGTGCCGTCGCTGACGCGCGGGGTGGACTGGGCCTGGCGGCAGCGCGTGACCCACGTCGAGCTGGCCACGCCGGGGCCGATGGGCCTGGTCGGGCTCTGGATCGCCAAGCTGCTGCGATTGCCGGTGACCGCCAGCTACCACACCGAGCTTCTGGGCCTGGTGCCGACGCTGGGCGGGCACGCGCTGCTGGCGCGCGCCATCCGGAAGTACCTCGCCTGGTTCTACCGGCAGGTCGATCGGGTCTTCGCGATGTCGTCGCGCTCGCGCGAAACGATCGTCGACCTGGGCGTCAAGCCGGAGAAGGTGTCGGTCATGCCGGTGGCGGTCGACCCCGACGACTTCTCGCCCAAGCACCGTACCAGCGCCGTTTACGAGCTGTTGAATCTGAGCGTGGGCAACCGCCCGGTCGTGCTGAGCGTCGGGCGGCTGTCGGAGGAGAAAAATCTCCCGGTCGTCGTCGAGGCGGTGGAACGGCTGCAGGCGCGCAATCCCGCGCCGATCCTGCTGGTGGTCGGCGACGGGCCGGAACGCCAGCGGCTGGAGGAGCGCTGCCAGGACAAGCCGTTCGTCTCGTTCCTGGGCGTCCAGCACGGCGACACGTTGAAGCGGCTCTACGCCTCGGCGCGCGTGTTCGCGTTCGCCAGCCGGGTCGACACGTTGGGGCTGGTCAACATGGAAGCGATGTCCAGCGGCATTCCGGTGCTGGTCCCGGCCGACGCCTGCATCGCCGAGTTCGTCACCCACGGCCTGTCCGCCGAGTGCTACGAGTTCGGCGCGGCCGGTCTGGCCGCCGCCATCGGGCGCGTCCTCGACGATCCGTCTCGCGCGCAGCGCCTGGCGGTCGGCGGCCGCAAGGCGATGATCGACCGCTGGGAGGGGGCGTCGTTCTCGCGCATATGGCAGTCGATGACACAGCAGAACTGACCGTGCGCCCGCCGGCCGCGTCGCCGCCGGCCCTCCTCGTCTCGCTGCACGACGTTTCGCCCCTCACCGTCGAAGACTGCCGGCGCGCGGTGGCGATGCTGGAGGAGCTGGGCGTTCGCCCCGCCGATCTGACGGTGTTCGTCATTCCGCACCACGAGGGGGTCACGACGATCGACGCCGACCCTCCGACGGTCACCTTCTTGCG
Source organism: Polyangia bacterium (assembly GCA_035315605.1). GTDB lineage: Bacteria > Myxococcota_A > Polyangia > Fen-1088 > Fen-1088 > JADGRB01. Next base: position 815 of record DATFXS010000668.1, on the reverse strand, counting down.
AAGTCTGGTGGATGCGGGCGCCTGCCTCGCGATGCACGGGCTGACCCACCGGATGATCGGCCGCGCCTTCTCGCCCGCGGGCATCATCCGCGCGCACGTCTTCGCGCGCGGCCAGGGCGAGCTCTACAACTGCGACGCGCCCGACACGCAACGCCGGCTCGAAGAGGGCGCGGCTTTGCTGCGCCGGGCGGGTCTGGACGAGGCGACGCGGGCGTTCGTGCCGCCGGCGTGGCAGCTGTCGCGCGCCGCGCGCGAGGTGGTCGAGCGCGCCGGCTTCGACTTCTACGAGATGTTCGGCGGCATCGTCCACGGCGGCGGACTGCGGGCGCGCCGGCTGATCGGCTGGGGCTCGCTCAACCCGATCGAGGCCGCCGCCACCTCACTCTGGGCCAGCGCGCAGAGCCGCCGCCCGCCCGCCGACACGCGGCTCGCCGTCCACCCCGCCGACATGCGCCGCCCGGCCCAGGCCCGCGCCGTTCACCGCGCGCTCGTGCGCCTGCTCCCGCGCATGCGCCCGCTGACCTACCGCGCGTACTTGCAAGCCAACACCGCGTGAGCTTCCTTCCCCCTCGCCCCGCGAAGCGGGGAGAGGGTCGGGGTGAGGGGTCCGTCATCATCGGGCCCCCTCACCCGCCGAGCCTTCGGCTCGTCGGCCTCTCCCCCTTCGGGGGCGAGGCCAAGATGAACGGTGTCAGGCCGTCGTCGAGGGCTGGCGGAGCGCGGGCGCGTCGGGCAGGACGATCTCGCCCGTGATCGTCTTGCGCTGCTTGGCGGCCGGGACCGGGAACGCCGGCGGCGGCACCACGACGACGCGG
>DATFXS010000667.1:0-10712 GCA_035315605.1 Polyangia bacterium | reverse complement strand
AGGCCGGACAGCGTCACCGCCAGCTCGCTGCCGTCGCGCTGCGGGTGCCGCCGGAAAATCTTCAGCGCCCGCCGGTAAAGCGGCTCTGCCTCGTCGATTCGATCCTGAGCGTCCAGCAGCGCGGCCAGCGCCGCGACCGCGATCGCGACGTTCCGCTGGTCGGATCGGGCGGCGCGCTCTTCGGCGGCGAGGCGCCCGCGCGCGAACGGCTCGCCGAACGCGGGCCGCTCGCGCGCTTCCTCGGCGACCCGGAGGGCGCTGCGGTACAGCGGCGCGGCGCCGTTCATGAGACCGAGGTACTTGCACAGCGTCCCGACGGCGCGCGCCCTCTCGGCAACCAGCGGTGCCATCAATGTTCCGCCCCGTCGTACGCGACCGCTCTCGTCTGCCCGCCAACCTGGCCCTCCTCGATCCGGCGGAGGTGCCACATGACCGTGGCGTACGGCGCGCTCCGCAGCGGCGCGACACAGATCGTCTGGTCGGCGGCGACCGTGAGGTTCACGAGGTTGGGGACACCGGGGCGAAGGCGTTTCGCCGCGCCTGTCAGCCGACCGGCGCAGTCCGCCGCGGTGCCGTCCTTCCGAGGCGCGGCGTATAGCGCGAGATCGTCGCGACCGTCGACGTCGACGTGAAGCAGGTACGCCGGCCCCGTGATCAGCGCCCACGTCACGTCGCCCGTGATCCGGGCCGTCGCGTGGAGATCGAAGGCCCCTGCGCCTTCTGCCGGCACCGTCGCGCAGCCGCCGCCAGTCGCCAGCGAACCTACGAAAACCGAAAACCGAATTGCTCGAATCACGCGAAGCATGGCCAATTTCCCCCCGATGGCCTCAATGGCAAGCGTCGTGCCATCCGCGGCGACCGTCCGGAATCAGGAAACGGCGGCCCGGATCGCCGAACTGATATGCGCAACTTGCGCGCCGATCGCACAAATCGTCGGTTAGCGTCGGGAAGCGTCGGGGGCCCGCGTCAGCCGTCGACTTGCGGCCGCTTGATGCCGTACTTCTTCAGCCGCTCGATCAGCGTGCCGCGCGCGATGCCGAGCTTCTTCGCGACCTTGGTCTGATTGCCGCCGAACTCGGCGAGCAGCTCGAGGATGCGCGTCCGCTCCGCGGCCTCGGCGGGCGAAAGGACCAGACCCTCGGGCAGCGGCGACGCGATCGCCGCGCCCGCGTTACCGGGCGCCGCCGCAGCGACGCCCCCGGCCGCCAGGTGCGGCAGCCGCAGCTTGTCGAGCGGCAAGACCTCCGGGGTGATCTCGTTGCCCTCGCACAAGACCAGCGCGCGCTCGACGACGTTGCGCAGCTCGCGGATGTTGCCCGGCCAGGCGTAACCGACCAGGACGTCGAGCGCCTCCGGCGACAGCCGGGGCGCGCGCCGCTTGGCGGCCGCGGCCCCCTCGGCCAGGAAACGGCGCGCGAGCGCTTCGATCTCGTCCGGCCGATCGCGCAGCGGCGGGATCGTCAGCGACATGCCGTTCAGGCGAAAGTACAGGTCCTGGCGAAACGTCTTGGCCGCGACTGCCGTTTCCAGGTCGTGGTTGGTCGCGGCGATGAAGCGCACGTCGATCGGCCGCGCCGCCAGCCCACCGACGCGCGTCACCTCGCGGTTCTCCAGCGTCCGCAGCAGCTTCGTCTGCAGCGACGTCGGCATGTCGCCGATCTCGTCGAGGAACACCGTGCCGCCCGCCGCCGCCTCGAGCAGGCCCGGCTTGGTCTGCGTCGCGCCGGTGAACGCGCCCTTCTCGTGTCCGAACAGCTCGCTCTCCAGCAGCGATTCAGAGATGGCCGCGCAGTTGATGCAGACGAGCGGCCCCTTCGCGCGCGGCGAGCTGCGGTGGATCCAGTCGGCCAGCACTTCCTTGCCGGCGCCGGTCTCGCCCAGGATCAGCACGTTGATCAGGCCGTGCGCGGTGTGCCCGGAGGCGGCGCGTTCGGCCAGGCGGTAGAGCTTGCGCATCACCTCGGACTTGAGGACCGGGCCCTTGCCGCTGTCGCCCTCGGGACCGCGCAGCAGCGCGGTGGCGCGGCCGATCAGCGCCTCCGCCGTGCGCCCGTCGGCGGGATAGGTGGCGACCGCCGTCTGGACGCCGAGCCCCGCGGTGCGCACCCGCCGCGCCGCCTCTTCGGTGATCGCGCGCGCGCGCTCCGGGTCGGTGTCGAGCAGCAGCCCCTCGTAATCGCCGGGCGCATACTGGGCCAGCAGGTCGCCCGCCCGCAGCGCCCCACCGATCAGGTCGGCGGCCGCGCCGGCCGGCTCTTCGTTCTCGACGCGCACGCGGATCACGGCGAGCGCCGCGCCGCTGCCGGGGGCGCGCCCGCACGCCTCGTCCAGCCGATCTTCGAACGCGCCGTGTCCCTGGAAGCGCCGGCGCGGCGGCGCCGGGCGGCGCCGCTGGATCATGAGGTGCGTGAATCCGATCGTGACGGCCTCGCCCAGCTGGATCGGCAGGCGCCGGCCAGTCTCGATCCGCTCGCCGCGCAGGAACGTGCCGTTCGAGCTCGCGAGATCCTCGATGGCGATCGTCCCGCTCGCGTCGATGTGGAAGCGCGCGTGCACGCGGGACGCCAGCTCGTCGGTGATGCGGACGTCCGCGGTGTCGTCGCGCCCGACGCTGACCGAGCCGCCGGCGGGCAGCGGGTGTGTTTCGAACAGATTGGGCGCCATCACCGCGAGGTGCAGTGAACCGTCGGCGCTTCTTCCCGGGCTGCTGCTGGACCTGGATTCGTGGACGGTGGGTGCGGGCATTTTCTGGCGCGGGGCCGGCGGCCGCCGCGGCTACCGCAGCTTACGAGCGAGGCGGCTCAAAAAGCCAGTCCCAGAATCGCCCCCTGCCGGGCCGGACGGCGAATCATGCTGAAGAGCGGCAATGACCGCGCCGGCGCTGGCGAAGCGGCGCTCCGGGTCGCGTTCCAGGCAGCGGTTGATGGCGGCCTCCCAGCCCGCGGGCGCATCGGGTGCCACCTCGCGCAGCGGGCGGGGCGGCGAGTGACGGCGCATCAGCACGGTCGCCAGCGCCGACCCGGCCGACTCGAACGGCCGCCGCTTGCTCAGCATCTCGTACAGGATCAGGCCCAGAGCATAGATGTCGGTGGCCGGCGTGGGCGGCCCGGGCTCGGCCTGCTCGGGGGCCATGTACTCGGGCGTTCCGAGCAACTCGTCGCTCTCGGTCAGCCGCATCTCCGACTGTTCCTCCGACAGCGCGATGCCGAAGTCAGTGATCACCGCGCGCTGCGCGAACCGCCCCGTCGGTGGCGCCAGCAACATGATGTTGCCGGGCTTGAGGTCGCGGTGGATGACGCCGGCGGCGTGGGCGGCGTCCAGACCATCCGCGATCTGGGACGCGATCGGCAGCACCTCCTCGGCTGTGTACGGTTCCCCGCCCTCCAGCCGATCGGCGAGGCTGGCGCCGGCGAGCAGCTCCATCGTCAGGAAGAACCGCGCGCGCCCGGCCGTCCCGTTCTGCATGCCCATGTCGAAGATTCGACAGACGTTGGGGTGGGTCACCTTGCGCGCGATCTGGATCTCGCGCCGGAAGCGTTCCAGCTGCACGGCGCTGCCCGCCACGCTCGGCTTCAGCGCCTTGAGCGCGACCGAGACGCCGAGCGCGGTATCCAGCGCCTCGTACACCTCGCCCGTCCCTCCGCTGCCGATCAAACGGACGATCTTGTAGCGGGTGGCGACCACGTCGCCGGCCGCGAACGCCGATGGGGCGGACGGAGGGCCGTTCTTCTCGCCCGCGTCGCTGGTCTTCGTCAACAGGCCGCTCCACGCCATTTTTCGGACGTACATCCCGAATTGTCAAACGGGCGAGGCGGCGACGATTCCCGCCGGTCACTGCGCTTTTGCCGGGCTTCAGGTGCGGATTTCGCGCGGTCGCCTGCTCCGCCGCCGCCCGAGCTTCTTCATGGCGCGCGCGTAAAGCACGCGCACCGTCGCGTCGCTGACCCCGAGATCGTATGCCACCTCCTTTTGCGTGCGGCCGGCCGTGATCATGTCGAGGATCTGCCGTTCGCGCGGCGACAGCCGTCCTGGCTTCTCGCCGGGCGATACGAGCAGCCAGCCTCGAATCTCCGGAAGCGTCTCCAGCTCTGTCATCGTCATGTCTTCCCCCTGCCAAGCAACCGCCGTGCCCGGCCAACGGCGGCTTGCCGCCGCCTGTGCACCAACGGTCGACGAGCCGCGGATGCCCAAACTGTGCAGATAAAGGTCGAACAGATTGTCCAAGTCGTTCCGTCAGTGGCGCCGGCGCGCGCCGTCTGGCGATGGCATCGCGGTTGCTGTCGGTCGTTGTGTGTCCGACGTTCCCGCGCTCCAACCCGCCGCCGCCCCCGAGGGGCCGACCTGCTTCGGCGTCTACCGGGCGGTCGAACGGATCGCCGAGGGCGGGATGGGGATCATCTTTCGCGCGCAAGATATGCGCGGCGGTCCACCGGTGGCGATCAAGACGGTCCGCACGTCGCGCGAGGCGGACGCGATCGCGATCCAGCGGGAGATCGTCACCCTGTCACGCGTGCGGCACCCGGGGATCGTTCGCCTGCGCGGTTACGGCGTGCAGCGCAGCGGACCCTGGATGGCGCTGGAGTTTCTCGACGGGCGCACGCTGGACGGCGAGATGTCCCGCTACTGGCCCGACACGACGACCGGCGCAGGCGAAGGGCGCCTGCCGTCCGACGAGCGGCCCACCGCGCCGGTGCGCGCGCCACAGATTCGCTCGGCCGGGATGCGCCCGCTGTTTCCCGTCGCCGGCGGCGGCCATCTGCCCGAGGTGTTTTCGATCGTGCAGAAGCTCTGCCTCGCTCTCGAACACCTGCACGGGAGCGGGATCGTCCACCGTGACGTCAAGCCCGCCAATGTCTTCCTGGGTCGCGACGGGCGCACGACGTTGATCGACTTCGGGCTCGCCTGCGCCGCCAGCCCGACGGCGCCGATGGAAGGCGGCGCGATCTGCGTCGGCACCCTGGAATATGCGGCGCCGGAGCAGATCTGCGGCGGCCCGCTCGATCAGCGGGCCGACATCTACTCGCTCGGCTGTCTGCTGTACGAGCTCGTGACGGGCCAGGTCCCGTTCCGTGGTCGTTCGATGAGCGAGATCGCCGAACGCCAGATCAAGCGCGAGGCGATCGCGCCTTCGCAGCTGATGACGGACGTCCCGGCCGATCTCGACGAGCTGATCCTGTCGATGCTGGCCAAGGCGCCCGCGCAAAGACCAAGCGGCGCGGCCGAGATCGGGTGGCGGCTCGCGCGGATCGAACGCCGCCGTCAGGGACCGCCGCCGCTCGGGACGGCGCAGCTCAGGTCCGCCATGCGGAGCCAGCTTTGACCATAGACGTCGGTGTGCGCGATCGCGAAGCCGCTGCCGTCAGGCAGCGCCGCCGCCGCCACCGGATCGCCGCCGACGCCGTAGCCGCCCAGGCCCGTCGCGGCGATCAGCGACGTGCTGACGCAGGTGGCGGGGTTGGCGGGATCCAGCGCGCAGCCGTAGAGCTGGTGGGTGGTTACGCCCTGGCTCGCGTCGGTGGCGGGGAACACCGTCAGCCAGAACCCGACCGGCCGATTCTGGAGCGTGATCGCTGCGACCTGGGCCGTCGCCCGGTAGAAGGTGCGCAGCTGCGTGTTCTGGCCCAGCGACTGTCGCGACAGATCGAATCCGATCTGGGTCAGGCGGACGGGGTTGCTGTCGAACAGCAACAGACCGCCGCCGTAGGCGATCGCGGACGCGTTCTGCGATCCCAGGAAGCCGAAGAAGCTGCCGTCGTCGGCGCGCGCGGCCACCTTGCCGCCGTTGCTCAGCACCGCGAGCCGCAGGGCCGTCGACGTGCCCCACGCGATCAGAACGTCGTTGGACTGGGTGGCCAGCCCGTAGAGACGCCCGGTCTTGAACGCGTCCTTGTCGGCGGTGCCGAGGACGCCCGACCAGGGCTGCCCGCCGCCGGCCGCGAAGCTGACGAAGTTCTCGTCGGTCAGCACGACGACGTCGGTGGGCAGCGCGATCGCTCCCAGAATGTGCTCGCTGATGGTGGCGGTGGCGGTGCCGAGGCGCGTGCCGCCCATCAGCGTCCGTCCCACCGACGTCGCCGCGAAGTCGCCGGTCGTCCCGCGCGCCACCAGCAGGAAGCGATCATCGTGGTAGGCGCCGAACTGCGCGTCGGACTCGAACTGGAAGCTGCCCAGCGCGGTCCCGTCGCGCGCGAACGTCCGGACGTCCAGCTGCGTGGACGTCCGGTTCATGACGGCGATGGCGTCGCTGCTGGCGGCGACCGAGAGGTGCATGGCCACTCCCGATGTCTGCGTCCAGGGCAGGAGGATAGCGGCGGCAACGCAGCCGGACTCCGTTGCGTCGAGGCGCATGATGCGGGCGTCGGGCAGCAGCGTGGGGCCGTCGGCCGTGCCGACCGGTCCGTCGGACGGCCCGCCGTCGGTCCCCGTCACTGGACCGCCGTCGGACGGGCCGATCCGTCCCGTCCCGTCCCCCAGGTCCAGGTTGCGCTTCGAGCAGGCCGCCGGTATCAGCAGCAGCGGCCAGAGGATCCAGGACGCCCGGCTAGAACGGTGCAGCATTGCCCGCATGTCTTAGTGCCCCGGCACCCCCGGAAACAGGTCACCCAAAAATCAGGTCGGCCGGGCGCCCGCGGCGAACGAATCCCAGAGCGCCCGGACCAGTGGGGACGCGAGCTTCCGGCGCTGGGTGCAGACGCCGACCCGGAACTCGCCCAGGGCGGCCCCGCCGTCGTCGACGTCCAGGACGGAGAGCTTGCCGGCGAGGGGGCTCTCGTCCAGCACCAGCCGCGGCACGATGCCGACGCCGCAGCCCAGGCTGACCAGGGCGAGGATCGCCTCGCTGCCCGGCACCTCGCCGTAGACGAGGGGCGCGATGCGCCGGCGCCGGAACCAGCGGTCGGCGCTTTCGCGCGCGTGCCCCGACGCGGGCAGCACGACCGGCAGCGCCGTCCACGGCAGGGGCTGCTGATGGCAGAGGCGTTCGACCTCGCACGCCACGCGTGGCGCCGCGAACACGAGCGGTGTGTAGAGGAGCACGCGCGACACCAGCCTGCGCGGCAGCTGGGGCGGAATCGCTGCGACGCAGACGTCGACGCGCCCATCGGCGAGCTGTTCCAGCGCGTCGGCCGCGTAGCCGGTCTCGAGCTGGATGCGGACGTCGGGGTGGCGCCCGCGGAACGCGCCCAGCAGCTCGGGAAGGAAGCTCTGGCAGGCGGTCACCGACGCGAAGATGGCGATCGTCCCGGACAGGCGGTCCTGAGGACCCTTCAGGTCACGCTGCAGCCGCTGCCAGCGCTCCAGCGTCTCGCGCGCGTGCTCGGCGAAGCGCCCGCCCTCGGCCGTCAATCGGACCGAGCGCCGATCGCGTTCCAGCAGCATCGTGCCGGTCTCCTGTTCCAGGCGCTGCACGGCGCGCGACAGCGTCGACGGGCTGACGTGGCAGGCGCGGCTGGCGCGCAGGAAATGTAACGAACGCGAGAGCGCGAGAAACATCCGTAACCCATCGTAATCCATGGCGATATTTCATCATCCCTGTTGTTGCATAAATTGCAACACAGAAATGACGATAAGTCATTTTACGCAACGTCGGCGGTCGCCTAATCTTGCCGTCCAAGCGGAGGTCCTTCCATGAGCTTCTCGTCCAAGATTTTTTCGGTCGACACGGTCAAGATGAGCGATCACAGCGAGCAGATCGTCAAAGGCGGCCGTCACCTGTTCCCGCTCCTCGCCAAGGCGTTCGCGGGCGTCAAGCAGATCGGCGTCATCGGCTGGGGATCGCAGGGGCCGGCCCAGGCCCAGAACCTCCGCGACTCGCTGGCCGGCACCGGCATCAAGGTGAAGGTCGGCCTGCGCGGCGGCAGCTCGTCGATGGCGGAGGCCCGCAAGGCCGACTTCACCGAGCAGAACGGCACGCTGGGCGAGATGTTCGACGTGATCAAGGAATCGGACATCTCGCTGCTGCTGATCTCCGACGCGGCCCAGGCTGAGCTGTACCCGAAGGTGTTCGAGAGCCTGCGGCCGGGCTCGACGCTGGGGCTGTCGCACGGCTTCCTGATCGGCCACCTGAAGAACGTCGGCGCCAAGCTGCCCGCCAACATCAACGTCATCGCGGCCTGCCCGAAGGGGATGGGGCCGTCGGTGCGGCGTCTGTACGTTCAGGGCAAGGAGGTGAACGGCGCCGGCATCAACGCCAGCATCGCCATTCACCAGGACATCGACGGCCGCGCGACGGACTACGCGATCGGCTGGTCGGTGGCGCTCGGGTCGCCGTACACCTTCGAGACGACGCTGGAGTCAGAGTTCAAGTCGGACATCTACGGCGAGCGCGGCATCCTGCTGGGCGCCGTCCACGGCGTCATCGAGGCGCTGTACCGACGCTTCGTCGCGCAGGGGATGAGCAAGGACGCCGCGTTCCTCAATTCGGCCGAGTCGATCACGGGGCCGATCTCGAAGACGATCTCGAAGCGCGGCATCCGCGCCGTCTACGACGGGCTGGACGCCGATGGTCGGGCGACGTTCGAGAAGGCGTACACGGCGGCGTATCCGGCGGCGCGCGAGGTGCTGGCCGAGATCTACGACGAGGTGTCGACCGGCAACGAGATCCGCGGCGTCGTGCTGGCGGGCGAGCGCCTGAAGAAGCAGCCGATGGGAAAGATCGACGGCACCGAGACCTGGAAGGTCGGCGCCGGCGTGCGCGCGAAGCGCGACGAGGCGAAGACGCCGGTCAATCCGTTCACGGCGGGCGTCTACATCGCGACGATGATGGCGCAGATCGACATCCTGCTCGAGCACGGCCACCCGTACTCGGAGGCGGCGAACGAGTCGGTGATCGAGTCGGTCGATTCGCTGAATCCGTACATGCATGCGCGTGGGGTCGCTTACATGATCGACAACTGCTCGACGACGGCGCGCCTGGGCGCGCGCAAGTGGGCGCCGCGGTTCGACTACCTGCTGACGCAGGTGGCGTTCGTGAATCTGGACGAGGGCCGGGCCGGCGATCCGGCGCTGATCCCCGCGTTCAAGAAGAACTTGATCCACGATGTCCTGGCCGTTTGCGCCGAGCTGCGTCCAAGCGTGGACATTTCTGTGTCGTGACGGTCACGGCCAGGTTTCGCGACGGAAGGTGGCCCGTAAAACCTCATTGAGACTCAATAGAAGTAAGTTGCGAGAAAGGACGCGACGGATCAGATTCTGCGCCGTCTGATCGATGTGGTCGGACGGAAGGACAGGAGAAGCAAAAAAACGCAAAAGGCAGGGGATCGCAGGATCCCCTTTCATAAGAGAGGAGTGGTTCGGTTATGTGGATCGTGGTGACGGGGTTGATGATGCTGGCGGGGTCGGTGGTCAGGGAACATGGACAGAACATCGATGACTTCGGGTGGCGGCGGGGGGCAGAGCAGTCGGCTTCGTGGGACGACAAGGGCGGGGACGGTGACGGCAAGACGGTGGTGACCGTGATCGCGGGACCGCCGATCGGGACGGTGTCGATGGGTGGCGGTGGAGATGAACGAGGCGCGGACGCGTCGATGTCGACGACGCAGTCGCAGGTCGAAGGCGAGTGGGACCTCGCGTGCGAGAGCAAGCGTGGCAACCACCTGGTGTTCGATCGCGAGTCGATCCGCGAGATAGGGAACGCGACGTTGTTTCGGTGGGCAGCCGCCGAGCGCGCTCCCGAGTCGGAGGACGCGGTCTACACCGCGGTCGCCGACTGTGGCGCCAAGAGCATCGAGGCGCACTGGCCGGGCAAGCGCACGGCGACGCGCGCGGGCACCTGCGGGCGGCATCTGGTCGAAGCCGTCTGCGCGGCACGCGCACACTAATCGCGCTTAAAGGACGGCCGTGTCCGTCCCCCTCTCCCGCTTGCGGGAGAGGGTCGGCGTGAGGGCAAGCGCTTGCGGCAACTTCCGTCCGAGGGGATTATCTTCGCCTCATGACGGACTTGGTCCTGACGTTACTTGGGCCCGATCGCCCGGGGCTGGTCGAGCTGGTCGCGGGCGTGATCGCGGCGCACGGCGGCAACTGGCTGGAGAGCCGGATGTCGCACCTCGCCGGGAAGTTCGCGGGGATCTTGCGCGCCGAGCTGCCGGCCGATCGCGTGCAGGCGGCGCTGGAGTCGCTGGAGTCGCTGGAGTCGCGCGGCCTCAAGGTGATCGCCGAGGCGGCGCCGGGGACCGATCGCGGCCCCGGCGACCGGAGCATGGACCTGGAGCTGGTCGGCCTCGATCGGCCCGGCATCGTCCGCGAGATCTCGCAGCTGCTGGCGGCGAGCGGCGTCAACGTCGAGGAGCTGGTGACGAACCGGACCAGCGCGCCGATGTCGGGCGAGATGCTGTTCGAGGCGCGCGCCCACGTGCGCGTCCCCGCCGGCATCGATCTCGCGTCGCTGCGCGCCGGGCTCGAGCGCCTGGCGAACGACCTGGTCGTCGAGGTGAAGCTGGAAGAGCGCTCGCGATCGTCCTAGCCGGTCAGGACTGGATCGCGCCGATCAGGTTCATCAGCAGCCCGACGACGTAGTTCGCCGGCGCCGAGATGATTCCGATCCTCTGGCTGCCGATCACCACCAGGACCAGCAATATCGGCGACAGGCGCACGATCGATTCCCACTGGGGCCGCCAGCTGTAGGGGATCAGCCCGTCGACGACCCGACTCCCGTCCAGCGGCGGGATCGGAATCATGTTGAAGATCGCCAGCGTCACGTTGATCTGGATCAGGAT
>DATFXS010000666.1:0-6019 GCA_035315605.1 Polyangia bacterium | reverse complement strand
ACGCCCCCGCTGCCGCCGATCGTGATCGGACCCGACGATACGAACGTCACCCCGCCGCCGGCCGGATCTGTCTCGATGCAATTGCAGGGATCCGCCGGGGTGATGGAGATAGCGCCGTTGGAGCAGTAGACGCCCGCCGGGATGTAGCAGGTTCCGGCCGGGCAGGCCGGGCCGGGGCCCCCCGGGGGCATGACCAAAGGCGACGCCAAGCTGGTGCCGCCCGTGCAGGGCGGCGGCGCGCCCCCGAACGGATCCGCGAACGTGCTGCCGACCGTGCCGATGGTGCCGGTCACGATGTCCCAGGTCGCCCATCCGGGAATGGGCGGGGCCGCCGCCGAACAGACCGAAGGAGCAAGCGGCGTGGTCGAGACTGCCTGGACGTTTCCGTTCGTCGTGTAGGGCAGCGAGGGCCCACCGCACATATCCAGCGGTCCGTTGCTCTGGACGTCTCCGTTGATCGTGAACGTCGTGTTTCCCGAAATCTTGACGCCGACGCTGGCGACGCCGCCGAGGGCGAGAATCGCCGGGGCGGTGCTGGGCGACCCGGTCATCTGCCCCGTCGCCGACGCGGTCACGGTCTTGCCGTTCATCCCGAAGATGCCGCCGATGAACGTCGGGTACGTCCGGCTGACCGTGACCGTGAAGGTCTTCGCTCCTGGGTTCTCGGTCGTCGACACCTCGCTGCTGGTGACGTAGAAAGAGGCCGCGTTGGTAGTGGCATCGTTGTTGGCTGTCGACCAGCCGCTCGGGTAGAGCCGAACCCAGTCCGGCATCGATACTTTCAGCAGCCCGTCGGCGGCGGCCTGGAGGCCGCGCCGCTTGGCGTACAGATATCCGAAGTCGATGGCCAGCACGGCCATGCCGAACAGCGCCGTCCACGTGAACGCGACGACGATGGCCACCGCGCCGCGCTCGTGATCCCGCAGGTTGAGGAGCATGGGCTTGTTCTTCATTGGACCACCATTTGAGTTAGCGATTGTCGATGTTGCGAACGCTGCTCGGCTTCTTGGCCCGGACACTCAGCTGCAAGTGATCAGGCTCGAGTTCGTCATGGTTCTCTGGAAGGACTTGAAAAACGACGCGACGAAGCTGTAGGTGACCGTGACGTCCACGGACGAGCCGCTGGCGACCGGAAACGTGCACGCGCCTCCACAATCCGCCGTCGCAGAGATGCCTCCCAGCGCCGGTGCGGCGTCGATCGCCGCCTGGTTGACATCCGCCGAGCTGGCCGTCGACCCGAGGCAAGCGGCGCGCGCGGCGGCCGCCGCCGCCTGCGACAACATCGTACGCGTCGCCACGAAGCGACCCGCGTCGATCACGCCGAACAGGATCGCGACGAGGATCGGCACCACGGCCGCAAACTCGATCGTGAACGATCCGCGCTGGCAACGTTGTCGCGAGCGCGTCGTAGGTGAGGGACGCACGCCTCGGAGTATATCCCCCTGCTTCAGCTTTGTGCTCAGGAAGTGTCATCTAATTTACGCTGATTAGTGTGATGAACAGTAGGAGCCCAACGGCCGGTGTCGGTTCGTGGGCGCCCGGGTGGTCGAAAAAGGCGCCAGTCCACGCGGGGATATAATGATGCGCCCCAAGGCATGAACCTTCGCGACCTTCGACGCGGCATCTCGTTCGGGACGCTGGCGGTCGGCATGCTGTTCGTCGCGTTCGCGCTGGCCGCCGTCCTGATGCCCGCCCAGAACGACACGTTCTGGCATCTGCGCGCCGGCCAGGAGATCTGGCGGACGCATTCGATCCCGCGCGTCGATCACTACTCGCACACGTTCGCGGGCGCGCCCTGGCCGGATCACGAGTGGCTCGCGCAGGCGATGATCTACGCGGTCTACCGCGTCGGCGGGATGCCGGGGCTGGAGCTCGGCGCCGCGGCGCTGGTGATCTCCGCTGCCGCGCTGACCTGGCGCTTGATGATCGGCACGCTGGCGGCGCGCGCGACGCTGATGGCGCTCGGCCTGACGCTGTCGTCGTGCGTCTGGGTGCTGCGTCCGCACGTGCTGACGCTGTTCCTGCTGGCGGTGTTGCTGACGCTGCTTGCGCGCGAGCGGTATCGCTGGCTGCCGCTGCTTTTTCTCTTCTGGGCGAACGCGCACGGCGGCGTGGTGCTGGGGGGCCTGGTGCTGGCGGCGGCGTGGGCGGCGGCGCTGCTGCGCTGGGCGCGCGTGCGCGGCGCCGACGATCGCAGGCGCGCCATCACGCTGTCGATCGTGGTCGCGCTGTCGGGCCTCGCCTGCGCCGCCGCGCCGCTCGGCTTCGGGATCTATCGCTTCGTCATCGAATCGACCGCGCGCTCGATGCAGGTGAAGATCATCGAGTGGTTTCCGGTCAAGCCCGTCGACGCGTTCGGCGTCCTGTTCTGGGCCGCCACCGCCGGCTTCGCCGCCCTACTGATCACGCGCGCGCGCCGGATGTTCATCAGCGCTACCGTCGCGGACGTTGCACCCTGGGCGGACTGGGCGATCGTCGCCGCCGCGGTCGCGATGCTGCCGCTCGGCGCGCGTTCGCTTCGCAACACGGCGCCGTTCATCTTGCTGGCGACGCCCGCCGCCAGCCGCCTCCTGAGGGCGGACTTCCGGATGCCGGCCGCCATCGCCCGTCTGTTTCGGCGGAAGCAGCCGCGCCCGCCCACGCCCGACAAGCCGCTCCTCAACCTCGCGATCCTCGGCTTCATGGCGACGCTGGCCGCCGTGTTCGCGGGCGTCGCGCTCGCCTCGCGCCCCGAGCGCCTGGGCTGGCAGCCGATCAGCGCCGCCGCGCTGGCCGCGACGCGCGCCTGTGACGGCCCGCTCTACAACCAGTACGGCGAGGGCGGGACGCTGATCTGGTTCGTGCCCGACAAGCCGGTCTTCGTCGACGGCCGCCAGGATCCCTATCCGCTGCCGTTCCTGCTGGAGGTCGTCGACGTCGAGGCCGGGCGCAAGCCGTATCGCCCGCTGTTCGATCGCTTCGGCGTCCGCTGCGCGTTCCTGCCCGCCGACGCGAGCACGGTCGACCAGCTGGCGGCGGATGGATGGCGCACGCGCTTCCGCGACAGGCAGTGGGCGGTCCTCGAGGCGCCGCCGCGATGATCGGCGGGCGCTGGCGCGGGGTCCCGTTCGCCAGCATGGCGCTGGGGTTGCTGTTCGTCCTGTTCGCGGCGCGCGCGATGTTGATGCCGGCGTCGGGCGACACCTACTGGCACCTGCGCGCGGGCGCCGACATCGTGCGCACGGGCGCGGTGCCACACGTCGAGACGTATTCGTTCACGGCGGCGGGGCACCCCTGGCGCGAGCACGAGTGGCTGTGGGATCCGATCTCGTACACCCTCTACCGGCTGGGCGGCATGCCGCTGCTGACGCTGTTCGGCGCGGCCCTGGCCGTCGCCACGCTGGTTCTGATCCACCGGCTGATGATCGGTCCGGCCTGGATTCGCATGCCGCTGCTGATGCTGTTGCTGGTGTTCGTGGGGCCGCTCTGGGTGCTGCGGCCGCAGCTCTTCACGTTCCTGGCCGTCCCGCTCTTGATGACGTTGCTGGCGCGGGAGCGCTTCTGGCCGATCCCGGCGCTGTTCGTGGTCTGGGCCAACATGCACGGCGCGGTCGCGCTGGGCGGGATCGTGCTCGGCGCGGCGACCGCGGCGGCGCTGCTGCGCTGGCGCGTCCGCCGCACGCCTGGCGATCGGCGCCGGGCCCTTGCGCTCGCGGTCGTATTGCCGGCGTCGGCGCTCGCTTGCCTGGCGACGCCGCAGGGTGCGGGCATGTTTCATTTCCTCGCCGATTCGATGGTCCGCATCCACGCGGTCGGCATCGGCGAGTGGCAGCGGCCGTCGCCGAAAGATCCGTACGGCGCCATCTTCTTCATCGTCGTGCTTGGCCTGGCGGTCCTGCTCGTCGTTCGCCGCCGCGCGCTGCGCGCGGGCGGTCATGCGTCGTCATGGACCGACTGGGCGATGGTCGCGGGCGCGGTCGCGCTCGTTCCGCTGGCGATGACCGCCGTGCGCAACGTCGGCGTGTTCGCGCTGGTGGCGATCCCCGCCGCCAGCCGCCTGCTCGGTCCCGATGTCGCCGTTCGCCTGCCGTGGCGGAAGGCGCGCGAGCCGGGTCCCGACGGCGACCGGCCCGTCGCCAATCTGATCGTGCTCGGAGTCGCGGCGCTGGGTGCGCTCGCCTTCGTCGGCTGGAGCTACCGAAGCCGCGCGCCGATGCTCGGCTGGCAGCCGATCGACGCGCGCGCGATCCAGGCCCTGCGCGCCTGCGACGGCCCGCTCTACAACCAGTACGACGAAGGCGGGTATCTGATCTGGTTCGTGCCGGAGAAGCCCGTGTTCGTCGACAACCGGCAGGATCCCTATCCGATCGAGCACATCCGCGCGCAGCTCGACGTCCAGTGGGGGGCCGCGTCGTACCGCCCCCTGTTCGAGCGATGGGGGATCCGCTGCGCGTTCCTGCCGCTGACGTCGACGACGACCGTCGCGGCGCTTGGCCGCGACGGCTGGGTCACCCGCTACCGCGACGACACTTATATGGTCTTGTCGGCGCCGGCGCGGCCCTCACGCTGAAACCGGATCACATCCCGGGACGCAGCAGCTGCCCGCGGATCTCGCCGGCCGGGAACGTCGGAGAGTGGACGTTCATGTAAAGGCCGGCGTTCTGCAGGGCGACGCTCTGGGCGAAGGTCAACGTCGCGGTGCCGCTCGCGCCCTGGCCCACCAGCGTGAACGGGACGATGACGGGCCCGCTGACGCCGATGGCGGCCTGGTGGATGTGAGCCGCCGTCGCGCCCACCACGGTGTGCTGCAGCTGGTACATGATGACCAGGGTCCCCGGATCGAAGATGACGCTGCCGGTGCCGATCGCCGTCGACGCGTTGGGAGGCACCTCGTTCGTGCCGGCCAGGCTGGCCACGAACAGGATCTGCCCAGGCTTCATGATCTGACCGCGAATCTCGCCGCCCGGGAAGGTCGGCGAATGCACGTTCATGTACAGGTTCCCCGCCAGCAGGTCGTTTGCCTGGGCCTGGGTCAGGACGGCCGATCCGCTCGCGCCTTGCCCGACCAGCGTGAACGGGACGATCACGGGGCCGTTCACGCCCGCGGGCGCCTCGTGAATGTGCGAGGCGGTGGCTCCCGAGACCGTGTGGTGCACCTGATAGGTGATCCCCAGGGTGTTCGGATTGAAGACGACCGTCCCCGACCCGGTCGCGCTGGTGGCGTGCGACGGCACTTCCTCGGCGCCGCTCAGCGAGGCGACGAAGCAGAGCAACCCGCCCGCGTCGCTGCAGACCGTGAACGCCGACGACTCCGCCGCCAGGTTGAAGGTGTCGTTCGTGAAGGAGCGGGCAACGTACACGCCCGGTGTGCTCACCGTGAACGTCGCCGTGCCGCTGGCCTGACCGTTGGTGTACACGAACGAGAGGTAGCTGGTGTTGGCCGAGTCGGCGGGCGCGATCGCGATCCAATCTCGCATGTTGCCCGGCAGGCCGGCGTAGCTCACCGTGATGGTGGCTCCGATCGCGTAGCTCGCGCTGTCGGTCGAGATGGTCGGCGTGACGGTGACCGTGAAGGGCGCGCTCTCGGCGACCAGGGTGAAGCCATCGTTCACGAACGATCGCGCGACGAACGAACCGGCAGAAGGGGGCGCCGTGAAGGTGGCGGTGCCGCTGGTCTGGCCGTTGGTGTACACGAACGCGATGAAGCTGGTGTTGGCCGAGCCGGCGGCCGCGATCCCGATCCAATCCTTCGCGTTTCCGGGGAGGCCGGAGTACGTCACGGTGATCGTGGCCCCGGCCGCGTAGGCCGCGCTGTCGGTCGAGATGGCGTGCGCGACAGTGATCGTGAAGGGCGCGCTCTCGGAGACCAGGGTGAAGCCGTCGTTCACGAACGAGCGCGCGACGAACGGGCCGCCGGAAGCGGGCGCGGTGAAGGTTGCGGTGCCGCTCACCTGGCCGTTCGTGTACACGAACGCGATGAAGCTTGTGTTGGGCGAGCCGGCGGTCGCGATCCCGATCCAATCCTTCGCGTTACCGGGGA
>DATFXS010000665.1:0-5519 GCA_035315605.1 Polyangia bacterium | reverse complement strand
TCAGCCTGGCCGGCGATGCGCCGAGCGCGTTCGCGCTGGCGTCACGGATCCGACCCGACGTCATCGTCACGACCGTGTCGCTGCCCGCCCTCGACGGCTGGTCGTGGTGGGAGCGCCTGCGCGCCCTGCCCGCGTGCGCCGCCATTCCGATGGTCTTCCTGCTGCCGCAAGGCGACGCGGGCGGCGACGTCGCCGGCGCGGAACCGAGCGACGAACGCCTGCGCAAGCCGTTCCGCGGGGAAGATCTGGAACGGACCATCGTTAAGGTGCTGGGGGAAAAGACAGTGGAGAGCGCCGCGAGCGCGTCGACCCTGCCACAGAAAACGCAGCGTTCCGTCGATCCGCATAAACCGTCCGCCGGCCATCGGCCGCTGTCCGCGATGCGCGGCGAGCTGGACCAGATCACACTGTCGAGCGTGCTGGTCGTCCTCGAGATGGAACGCAAGAACGGGATCCTGCTGTGCGAGCGCCCGCGCGAGACGGGTCGGATCTTTCTCCGCAAGGGCCGGATCATCCGCGCCGAGATCGACGAGCCGCAGGTGTCGGGCGCGGCCGCCGTTTACCAGATGGTGACGTGGGGGGCCGGTTCGTTCGACTTCCTCGCCGGCGACGTCGGCGGCGTCGACGAGATCCAGGCGTCGACGACGTTCCTGCTGATGGAAGGGGCGCGGCGCCTGGACGAATCCAGGGCCACGCGCAAGCCGCGGGCGGAAACCCAGGAAAACAAGCTGTGAGTGACGCTGCCGCCGACGTGATCGAGCGCGACATCGTCGTCCCGCCCGAATGTGGGGGCTGGCGCCTGGATCACTTTCTCAAGCGGCGCATCGGCCGCATGTCGCGCACCCGCATCCAGGCGATCATCGGTGAGCAGATCGCCTTCCCCGACGGACGGCGGGCGCGCCCGTCGTCGCAGGTGCGCGCCGGCGAGACCATCCTGCTGCGCCGCCCCGCCCCGGTCGAACCGGACGTCCCGCGCGCCTTCGACATCCTGTTCGAGGACGAAAGCGTGATGGTCATCGACAAGCCGGCCGGCCTGCCGATGCACACGACCGCGAAGTTCTGGCGCAACACGCTGGTCGCGCTGCTGCGCGAGCGTTACCCGGGCGAACAGATGGAGATCGCGCACCGGATCGATCGCGAGACCTCGGGCGTCCTGCTGATCGCGCGCACACGCGCCGTCGCCGCCTTCCTCGCGCGGGCGTTCGCGCGGCGGGCGGTCGAGAAGACGTACCTCGCGCTGGTCAAGGGCCAGCCGCCCGATGAGGGCCGGATCGACCTGCCGCTGCGGCTGCTCGACACGAAGTCGCGCGTGATGATGGGACCGGGCCGGGAGGGCGAACCGGGCCTCTTGCCGGCGGCGACGAAGTTCCGGGTTGTCCGCCGGCTGCCGGGCCACGCGCTGTGCGAGGCGCGCCCGCTGACCGGCCGGCAGCACCAGATCCGCGTGCACTTCGCCAGCATCGGACACCCGATCGTCGGCGACAAGCTGTACGGCGCCAGCGAGGCGCTGTTCATGCGCGCCTGCGATGGGCCGCTGACGCCGGAGCTGCTCGCATGTTTCGACGGCCTGCCTCGCCACGCGCTGCACGCGCACCGACTGACATTCCCCCATCCGGTGGGCAAGCACGCCGTGACGGTCGAAAGCCCGCTGCCCGCCGACCTGGTCGCGCACATCGCGACGCTCGCCTGAAACCTAGTCGGTCGGGGTCGGCGAGGCCTCCAGCACGCGCGAGATGCTGAGATCGATCCGGCTGACCAGCAGCCCGGCCAGCGACATGAACTCGTCGCGCTGGACGCCGAGCTTGCGACAGACGCTGCGCTCGGTCGCCTCCAGAACGTCGGCGCGCGCCTTGGCGATCCAGCGCGACACCGTCGACTGGTTGACCTTGTAGATCTGCGCGATCTGATCGTGGCTGAGGCCGCTCACCGTCGTCAGCCTCAGCAGCAGCCGATCGCGATCGGGAAGCGCCGCCAGGGCGTCCCGGACCGCGTCCTCGAACTCGCTCTTGTAGCGCATCCGCAGGTAGTCGACCTCGGGATGGTCGTCCGCGGGCAGCAGCTCATCGACGGCGGGGTCAGACCCGGCCAGACGCGTGGCCGCGCGCCGCAGGTCCAGGGCCAGCCGCTGGGCAGCGACGGCGACCCACCCCGCCAGCGGCCCTCGGCCGGCGTACGAGAGGATGCGCGGCGCCTGCCCGGGCGTGCCGACGAACAGCCGCTGCCAGAGCGTCTGCCGGACCTCGTCGCGCAGCTCGGGGCTGCGATCGATGCGCGCCACGGCCGCGTCGATGCCCGGGCCGCACATCCGGTCGACGTGGGTCAGCGCGCCCGGGACCTTGTCGACGCAGGCCAGCCCGAGCGCAAAGTCCTCCGCGTACAGCTCGGTCAGCCCCTGATCGACGTCGTCGCCCACCACGTGGGCGAGGTGGACGACCAGCCGGACGGGGTCGATCGCCAGGTCGGCCCAGACCAGGGTGGCCTTGTCGACGATGGCCTTCAGCCGCACCGCCAGCCCGGAGGGGTCCCCCGCGCCCGGGCGCTCGCGAAGGAAAAGCTCTGCGTAATCTGGCCCTTCGGAACCGGCCATGGGCCTAGGCTATCAGTTATCATCAGGCCGGCGCCAGCAATGGGCTGTCTCGACGAGCAAACCGTGGTCGCCTTCGTGACCGGCGCCCTAACGGGCGAGCGGCTGGCCGAGGCCGAGCATCACCTTCTCGGCTGCGCCGACTGCGCCACGTTGATCGCGCTGGCCGCGCCGGCGACGGGGCCCCGGCAGAACACGCTGGAGTGGGCCGGCGCGCCACCGACGGACGAAGGGCCTCCCCGGCCGGCGGCGCAGATGACCCACACGTCGCCGGGGCATGCGCCCAGCGCGCAGCGGGCACCCGCGGCAGCGCCGTTGCCGGAGACGGCCGCCATCCCGCCCCGCCCGGTCCCGCCCGAATTTTCAATCAGCGACTCCGGAAATTCGGACGTGCCCCGGCCCGGCGGCATGGTCGGTCGCTACCGCCTGCTGCAGCTGGTGGGACGGGGCGGAATGGGCGAGGTCTACGCCGCGCACGATCCCGAGCTCGATCGGAAGATCGCGATCAAGATCATGCGCGCCGACACCTACCCCGACGAGATCGAGGCGGCGCGGATGATGCGCGAGGCGCAGTCGATCGCCAGGCTGTCGCATCCGAACCTCGTCACGGTCTACGACGTCGGCAGCGCCTCGGGCCGGGTGTTCGTCGCCATGGAGCTGGTCGAGGGC
The DNA here is from genome assembly GCA_035315605.1 of Polyangia bacterium. Taxonomy (GTDB): domain Bacteria; phylum Myxococcota_A; class Polyangia; order Fen-1088; family Fen-1088; genus JADGRB01. The sequence continues at coordinate 2,266 of DATFXS010000665.1, read as the reverse complement.
GACACGATCGCTGCGTGGCTCGACCGCAAGCGCCGGCCGCGCGCCGACATCCTTCGGGTCTTCGTCGCGGCGGGACGCGGTCTGGCCGCCGCGCACCGCGCCGGCATCATCCACCGCGACTTCAAACCTCAGAACGTCATGGTCGCTCCCGACGGCGCGGTGCGGGTCATGGACTTCGGCCTGGCGGCGCTCCGACAGACGCTCCACGGCCCGAAGGCGCCGCGCCTGACCAAGATCGGTTCGATCCTGGGCACGCCGCTTTACATGTCGCCGGAGCAGCTCTGCGGGCAGACGGTCGATCCGCGCGCCGACCAGTTCAGCTTCTGCGTCGCGCTCTACGAGGCCCTGTACGGCGAACGGCCCTTCGCGGGGGACAACTTCGCCGAGCTGCGCGCGGCGGTGCTGAGCGGCAAGGCGCGGCCGGCTCCGCTCTCCAGCCACGTCCCGGCCCGCCTCCGGGCGATCCTGCTGCGCGGCCTCTCCGTCGTTCCAGGCAAGCGCTACCCCGACATGAACGCGCTGCTCGCCGCGCTCGAGCAGGCGGCGGCCCGACGCGGGGGGCTCGCACGCATGCTCTGGGTCGGGGCGGCGGCGGGCGGCGTGGCGTTCGCGGTGACGTTCGGCCTCGGGTGGCAGCTGCGCGGCCGGCGTTCCGACTCCCGGTGTGCGAGCCCACCCGATCGGCTCGCCGCCGCGTGGCCGACGGCCGCCGGCGCCCCACGCCGAGCGGAGGTCCGTGCCTCGTTCCTGGCGGCCAACGTTCCCGACGCGCGCGAGCGCTTCGACCGGGCCAGCCAGTCGCTGGACACATATGCTCACGCCTGGGCCGGGATGTACCGCCAAACCTGCGAGGCGACGGATACGGGGGCCGGCGACTCGCGTGAGACGCTCGGCTGGCGCATGGGGTGCCTGGACCAGCGGGCCGGCGAGCTCGGCGCTCTCGTCGACGTCTTCGCGCACGCCGACGCGAAGATCGTCCGCAAGGCCGTGGCGGCGACGCTGTTGCTGCCGTCGCTCGACACCTGCACGGACGTGCGCACCCTGAAGGCGAACGCCGCCCCGCCCGACGAGGCGCTGCGCGCGCGCGTGCTGTCCCTGCGCGGGCGACTGGCGACGCTGTGGGCGATGGCCGCCGCGGGACACGACTGGCAGACGCTGAAGCCGCTCGGCGCGCTGGTCGACGAGGTGCGTTCCACGGGCCACGAGCCGTTGCTCGCCGAGGCGCTGCTGGTCTACGCGCGCGCGCGGGCGCCGTTCGACCCCGAGGGCGCGGAGCCGGTCTACGAGGAAGCGTTCAAGCACGCCGACGCCGTCCACAACAACGCGCTCGCGGCCGAGGCCGCGCTGCAGCTGGTCGCCATCGAAGGCGCCATCGAACACCACTTCGACGTCGGCGAGAAGTGGGCGCACACGGCCGACGCCACCGTCGAGCGCGGCGTCCCCCTTCGCGTGCGCGCCGCGCTGCTGAACAGCCGCGGCATGCTGTTCGCGGCGCAGGGACAATGGCGATTGGCGGAGGCTGACTTCACGGCCGGCGTGGCGATCCGGCAGCAGGCGCTGGGTGCGTCGCACCCCGACCTCGTGGCGTCCATGACCAACCAGGCGCGGGCCGTGCTGGTGCTCGACGATCCGCAGCGCGCGCTCGAGATCGCGAACCACGCCCTCGACATCGCGAACGCGTTCTTTCCGGGCGAGTCCTACGAGGTCGGGGCGGCGCGGCTGGTTCGCGGGCAGGCGCTGATCGCCCTCGGCCGCGCGCCCGAAGCCCGGGCGGACATGGAGGCGGTGCTGGACACGTTCGAGCGCGTGCTCGGACGCGATCATCCGTTCCTCGCCGATCCGATGACGGGTCTTGGCGAGGTCGCGCTGGGCGAGCGCCACCCGACGGAGGCTCAGGGCCTGCTGGAACGCGCCTGGGAGATCCGCTCGACGCACATCGCCGACGGCGGCGTGCGCGAACAGACCGCCTTCAGCCTGGCCCAGGCGATCTGGGATGCCGCGCCGGCGGATCGCCCGCACGCGATCGATCTCGCGACCGAAGCGCGCGACGGCTACGCCGGCATCCCCGACATGGCGCCCCGGCTGGCGCTGGTCGATCGCTGGCTCGCCGACCGTCGCGCCACGCGCACCGCCGGACCGCGCACGAACCCGATGTGATCTGCCGGCCGTCCGGGCGGCCGGCAGATCAGGCCTTGGGGCCGGCCAGCTCTTCGTCGACGATCCGCTTCACGCTCGCGGGTTCGAGCTTGCCCTTGTGGGCCTTCAT
>DATFXS010000664.1:0-2715 GCA_035315605.1 Polyangia bacterium | reverse complement strand
CGACACCGCCTTCACGTCGCAGATCAGCCACCCCGCCTATCGCGCGGTCGCCGTTGCCTGCGTGCCGGGCATCTCGGGCGCCGCCGTGAAGCTGGCCGCCGACGAGGACATCGTCTACTCGCCCGATCAGCCGGACTACGTGTTCGACCAGGGGCTGACCGTGGCCGCCTGGATCAACCCGGACCGCATCACGGGCACCCAGAGCATCGTCCGCAAGCGCTTCGACGGCTCCAGCTCGTTCGTGCTGGCGATCGACGGGCGGAAGCTGGTGTTCGGGTTCAAGCTGACGAACGGCCGGACCGTCGTCCTGTCCGCCGGCGGCCTCACCGCCGGGACGTTCACGCACGTGGCCGCCACCTACGACGGCAACGACGCCATCCTCTACGTCGGCGGTGTGGCGGCGGCGCGGGCGCACGCGGTCGGAAAGATCGCGCCCGGCGCCGGTCCGATCTTCATCGGCAACGACGCCAACGGCCGCGAAATGAAGGGGATCGTGGATCAGGTCTGGCTGAACACGCTGGCCGCGCCCGCGAGCGTCATCAAGGATCTGACCTGCTTCCATCAGCCGCCCGTCGTCGCGCTGACACCGGCGATGAGCGACCCGCAGGTCGCCGGCGCCACGGTCGCTTTCGATCTCGGCGTCACCAATGCCGACGGTCCCAACTGCGCGCCGTCGACGTTCCAGTACTTCACGAACGCGTTCTTCCCGCTCTCGACGAACAACTTCTTCGGTACGGTGGTGCTGGCACCTGGAGAGACCGGGCACGCGCCCGTCAGCATCAAGAGCTCGAAGCAGAGCCAGCCCGGCAGCTACCCGGTCCAGGTCGAGGTGGCCGCGGAGGGGATCGCGTCGGCGCCGGGCTTCGCGCAGGCGAGCTACGTGGTCGGCACCGGTCCGATCTCGTGTGACGGCGTCATGCCGTTCTCGCCGCAGATCTTCGGGCCCTCGTTCGGGATCGCCAACCAGTTCGGCCTGTTCACGTACGCGGCGCAGGGGCTGATGGCACCGGTGGCGACGCCGGTCATGGACCCGAGCACGTTCGTGTTCTCGGCCATCCATGTCGACGCCAATCCCGGCGTGCCGATGGACACGAACAATACGTTCTTCGGCTTCGGCGTCGGCTTCGGCAACCCGCCCTGCACCGATGCGAGCGCCTACAACGCGGTCCAGTTCACGATCACAGGCGATCTCGGCACCTGCGGGATCCAGGTGTCGCTGACGCCGAGCGAGAACAACTCGGTCAGCAATGGGTCGGTAGGCGTCTGCACGACTCAAGGCGGCTGCTTCGGGCCGTTCTCCGGTCCGCTCACCACCGGCGTCAACGTCGTCAAGTTCACGGACCTGACGGGCGGCGTGCCGCTGGCGACGCTGGATGCGACGGCGCTGAACGACATCGGCTGGAACCTGACGGTGCCCAGCGACGGGTGCGTCGCGAGCTTCACCGTCAGCGACGTCTCGTTCGTGACCGCGCCCTGAGCGCGGCTCGGCGGATCGCCCCGTCCTCGAACCTGAGGACGGGGCGCGGCCGGGGCCGAAGCCGGCCTGCTACATCGTCGCGACGCAGATGATGCCCATCCCCGCGACGTTCGCGCAGGACAGGTTGGTGTTGCACGTGCCGGTGGCGACCGTGCCCGAGCCGCAGCAAGGCTGCCCGAGCGCGCCGCAGGCCGAGCACATCCCCGCGCCCGCGCCGGTGCAGGCGAAGCCGGTGTTGCACGTGCCGCCGCCGCCCGCACCGCCGCCGCAGCAGCGCTGACCCGAGGCGCCGCAGGCGACGCACATCGAGCCGGCGTCGCCGACGCCCACCATGCACGCGCCCCCGGGCTGACAGGTGTTGCCCTCGCAGCAGGCGGAGCCGACAGCGCCGCAGTTCATGCAGATGTTGGGGTTGTTGCCGGGGGGATTCGCGCAGCCGAGACCGGTGTTGCAGGTGTTGCCCGCGCAGCAGTCCTGGTTGTTGCCGCCGCACGCCTCGCAGGTCATCCCGCCGTCGCCCATCTGGCAGGAGAGGCTCGCGGAGGCGCAGGTGTTCGCGCCGCCGCAGCAGCGCTGCCCCATCATGCCGCACGCCTCGCACATCCCGGTCGCACCGGCGCCAGCGCCCACGCAGACAGAGCCGGAGTTGCAGGTGGCGCCGCCACCACCGGTGCCCGGACAGCACGGCTGATTCGGACCGCCGCAGGTCTGGCAGGTCGAGCCGGCGTCGCCCGCCCCCGCCACGCACGCGCCGCCGGGCTGACAGACGTTGCCCTCGCAGCAGGCCGCGCCGACGGCGCCGCACGCCATGCAGATGTTGGGGTTGTTGCCCGGCGGATTCGCGCAGCCGAGGCCGCTGTTGCAAACGTTGCCGGTGCAGCACTGCTGGCCGTCGCCGCCACAAGGCTCGCAGGTCATGCCGCCGTCGCCCATCTGACACGTATGGCCGGCGACGCAGGTGTTCGCGGCGCCGCCGCCGCAGCAGCGCTGGCCCGTCATGCCGCACGCCTCGCACATCGACGTGCCGCCGCCGCCCGGGTTGACGCAGATCGCGCCCGACGCCGTGCAGGTCATCCCAACGCCCCCGCCGCCGCAGCAGGTTTGGTTGAGGGCGCCGCAGGTGCCGCACGACCCGTTCATGCACATCCCCGCCGTGCCGTTGCCGGTGCACGTCGAGCCGGCGCCGATGCAGTTGCCACCGACGCAGCAGCCGCCGCTGTTGCACGTGTTTGCCGCGC
>DATFXS010000663.1:0-3088 GCA_035315605.1 Polyangia bacterium | reverse complement strand
CACCCGGAGACGTGCAAGGAGCACTTCTCGCCGGAGCGCTGGGTCGACTTCAAGAAGGACATCGCCTTCTTCCGCCTCAAGCACGGCGTCAAGCGCTGGGAGGAGGCGCAGACCGATCACGGCTACAACGGCACGCCGGTTTGGAACATCCTGGGGACGACGCTGGCGAACACGGGACCCGCCAGCGACGACCAGATCGGCTGGATCACCTGGATCGATCCGGTGTTCATCCTCGTGATGACGTTGCTCAGCATGTGGGCATTCGGCTGGCGAACCACATGCGTCGCGTTGGCAGTGTTCGCCACCAACTTCCCGTCCCGCTTCTACTGGACGGGCGGGGCGTTCCTGCGCTGGGACTGGTTGTTCTACTTCGTGTGCGGCATATGCCTGGTGAAGCTGGAACGCCCGCTGCTGGGCGGCTTCTTCCTGGGTTATTCGACGCTGCTGCGCGTGTTCCCGCTGTTCGTCTTCAGCGGGCCGGCGATCGTCGCCCTGCAACAGCTGTGGGGGACGCACGGGCCCGACGATCCGCACTGGATCGTGCGCCTGCCCGACATCGGCTGGCGCGTGAAGACCAACCGGGCCGGCCGCCAGGTCAACGTGCCCGAACTGGTCTGGATGCGGGTCCGGATCTACAAGCCGCAGCCGTTCACGACGCTGCGCGCGTTCATCGGACGGATCGATCGCCGGTACATCCGGCTGTTCATCGGCGCGGCGCTGGCGATCGCGACGCTGATGCCGCTCAGCCTGGCGACCAGCAACGGCGTCGACGGCTACAAGGCGTTCATCTTCAACACGCGCAAGCACAAGGAGACGCCGCTCACCAACCACATGGGCCTGCGCACCGTGGTCACGTACAGCACGTCCGAGGCGGGGCGGTCGCTGCAGAACTCGCGCGACGAGGATCCGTGGGGCGTCTGGAAGCGCGCCAAGGTCGCCACGTTCAAGCGGCGCGTCCCGCTCTACCTGCTGTTCTGCCTCGGGTTCGCGGGGATGCTGTTCGCGGCGCTGCGAGCGAACCCGGAGCCGTGGGTCGCCTGCGCGATGGGCTCGATGATGATCGCGATCGGCATCGAGCTGACCTGTTACTACTACGCGTTCCTGTTCGCGACGGCGTTCCTGTACAGCAAGCGAAAGGAGGCCGGCGCCATCTTGCTCGCCGTGACGGCCTTCACCGGCTTCATCGACTGGGCCCCCACGAAGTATCTTCCCAGCACCGGACCGCTTGCGGGCTTCCGCATCTCACAGTGGCTCGACGAGCAGTACATGTTCATGTCGGTCGGGACGCTGGTCGGCTTCGTCTGGATCATGTACACGCTCGCGACGCCGTCGCCGACGCCCGAGCTCGCCGAGGAGCGCAGCGCGCGCGGGTCGGGCGGGGGAGGCGGCGGCAGTGGCGGAGGCGGAGGCAACCGCGGCAACCGGGGCGGCGGCCGCAACCAGAAGCGCAAGCGCCGCTAGCCGAGGAGGGCCTCGGACCTCGGGCCTCAGGCCTCAGGACAAAAGAAAAGGGCCGCGAGCGGGATGCCGCCGCGGCCCTTCGTGAGACGAACGAGAGCGATTCGACTAGCGGCGCTTCTTGCCGCGCTTCGCCTTCTTCTTCTTGCCGCCTTTCGCCTTCGTCTTCCGCGCCTTCCGCGAAGCCTTCTTCTTCGCGCGCGCCGTCTTCTTTCGTTTCTGCCCGCCCACGGCGCGCTTCGCTCGCGCTACATCCCCGTCACGATCGACGAAGTAGATGTAGTTCGTGTCCATCTCGAAGCCACCGTCGGCAACCTTTTCGGGGCGGCCCTTCGGAACCCCGGGCTGTTTTCGCTGTACCTTCCAGACCCCTCCGTCCTTCACGTAGTACATGAAGTCCTTCTCTCGCGACACTCCCAGCTTTGCGACTTTCTCCGCCATCTCGGCAGCCCTCCGTCAGAAAGTTTTTACCCGAAAATCTCGGTCATCGTATCGGGGGCCAGGATCGTGTCAAGGGGAAATCCCCGGGGTTTCCGACGGTGCAAAATCTCCATAGTGGTTTTTTTGGTTTATTTTTTTTGCCTGCCTCGCGCGCGCCGGCCGCGCTGCGCCGTTCCGCGCCGCAGCAAGTAGACGTGCTGTTCGGTCGGCGGCGCGAGCGGGCGGCCGTCGAAGCCGCCCCAGCTCGCGATCAGGGATAGACCCGCACCCGCAGCGAGGCGCCTGATCTCCCCGGGCTCGAGCAAGCGGTGCGCGAGCTCGACGCGCCGGTCGGCAGCGCCGCCCCGTTGGCCCCGCCCGACAGGGTCGTAGTGGAAAGTACTGACGAGGATTCGGTCCTCGAGTCGATAGCTCTCCGAATATTCGAGTCGCCGGCCGGTGGTGGGGTGCCGGAAGCGGGTGCGCGCCCAGCGCCGATCGCGCGCGGCGTTCGCGCGCGCGAGAAACTGCGCGTTCGGCGCGAACGTGTCGAAGGCGAACCAGCCGCCCGGCTGCAACACGCGGGCGACCTCGGCGAAGAAGTCGCCCAGCTCGCGATCGTTCGCGAGGTGCTGGATCGTGTGAAACGCCGCGACCGCGAACGCGAAGCGCTGCACGACCGGAATTCGGCGCAGATCCGCGCGGAGCAGGAGCGCGCGCCGACGCGCGCGGGGCGACAGGCGGGCGAGCCGCGCCGCGGCCCGCGCCAGCATCGCCGGGCCGCGATCGACGCCGACGACGGTATGGCCGGCCCGCAGCAGCGGCAGCATCAGGCGTCCCGTGCCGCAGCCGAGATCCAAGATCGGGCCGCCGCGCTCGTCGGCGAGCGTGCCGTAGAAGCGGACGTCGTCGCGCCGCCGTCGGTACTCCCAGTCGTACAGCGCGGCGTCGTCGAATGGATCACGGACGTTCATGCGGCGATGTCGATGTAATGTACGCGCATGAGTGACGCGATAGTGCTGCTGTCGGGCGGCATCGATTCGGCGACGGCCCTGGCCATGACCCGCGCGATGGGCCGGCGATGCCACGCCCTCAGCTTTCGGTATGGGCAGCGCCACGCGGTCGAGCTGGCGGCCGCGGCGCGCATCGCGACCGCCCTGGCGGCGGCGTCTCACGATGTCATCGACCTCGATCTTCGCGCCATCGGCGG
>DATFXS010000662.1:0-4451 GCA_035315605.1 Polyangia bacterium | reverse complement strand
GAGCAGGCCGGCCTGCGCCAGCCGCTGCGCCACCAGGCGGACGCCGCCCGCGCGCTCGAGATCCGACGCCATGAAGCGACCGCCCGGCACCATGTCCCCCAGCGTCGGCGTCCTGGCGGCGATCGCATCGAAGTCGTCGATGGTCAGCGCGATGCCCGCCTCGCGCGCGATCGCCAGCAGGTGCAGCACGGCGTTCGTCGAACCCGCCGTCGCCGCGACCGCCGTGATCGCGTTGTCGAACGCGGCGCGCGTCAGGATCTTGTTCGGCCGCAGGTCGTCGGCGACCAGCCGCATCACGATCTCACCCGCGCGCGCGGCGGCGCCGCCCTTGCGCGGATCGACCGCCGGCACGTCGTTGAGGCCCATCGGCGACAGCCCCAGCATCTCGCCCGCCATCGACATCGTGTTGGCGGTGAACTGCCCCCCGCACGCGCCCGCGCCCGGACAGGCGACGTCTTCCAGCGCGCGCAGCTCGCTCTCGGTGATGCGGCCCGCCGCGCAGGCGCCGACCGCCTCGAACACGGACTGGATCGTGACGGGCTTGCCTTGGAAGGTGCCCGGCATGATCGTCCCGCCGTACAGCATCAGCCCCGGCAGGTCCAGGCGCGCCAGCGCCATCATCGTCCCGGGGATCGTCTTGTCGCAGCCCGACAGCGCGACGACGCCGTCGCACATCGCGCCGCGCACCGCCAGCTCGATCGAATCGGCGATCACCTCGCGCGACACCAGCGACGCGCGCATCCCTTCGGTCCCCATGCTGATGCCGTCGGAGACGACGACCGTGTTGAACTCGATCGGGGTACCGCCCGCCGCGCGGATGCCCTCCTTGACCTTGGCGCCGAGCTCGCGCAGGTGCAGGTTGCAGGGCGTCGCGTCGGTCCAGGTGTTCGCCACCGCGATCAGCGGCTTCTCCAGATCCGCGTCGTTCAGCCCGGTCGCCTTCAGCATCGCCCGCGCGGGCGCGCGGTTGATGCCCTTCTTAATTGCGTCGCTGTGCAAAGCCCCGCGCTTATACCACGCACGCGCCGACCGGGCCGGCAGGCCGGCTCAGTCGCCGCCGGCGTCGCTCGACCCGTCGGAGATCCCCGCATCGGACGTGGAGAAGTCGATATCGATCAAACTCGAACCGACCTCGTAGCCGGCGCAGCAGAAATCGCCGTTGTAGGTGGCCATCACGTCGCGTTCGACAACCACGCCCGACCGCGAAACGGCGGTCACGTGGCAGACGAGGGGAGGGCCGGACGAGCCGATGGAGCTCGACAGGTAGAGATCGACGATGCGGCAGCCGGCCGCGCCGCAGTCGGCCACGCCACCGCTGCAAGGCTCGGTCACCGTGACCGCCGCGGCCGGCTCGCTTCCCACGATGTCGACGCGGATGGTCTGAGCGAGATCACACGGGTGCGTGCACACCGGATCCGCCGGCGGGTCCAGCTGCCGCCCGCCGCAGCCGACCGCGAAGACGCAAGCTATGAATAGGGTCGGGCGCATCGACCGACGGGTCGATCTTACACGCTTCCGGCCCGAGGGGCGGCGTCAGGCCGCGGGGCGCGCGTCGGTCGCGTGCCCGCGCATGCCGTACCAGGCGATGTAGAGGTAGCAGGCCGCCGGCAAGATGAAGCTGATGTGCAGGCCGGCCGCGTCGGCGAACACACCCTGCAGCGCGGGGATGAACGCCCCGCCGACGATCGCCGCGCACAGGATCCCCGAGCCCTGCTCGGTGTGGCGGCCGAGGCCGTCGATCGCGAGCGTGAAGATGGTCGGGAACATGATCGAGTTCACGAAGCCGACGGCGATGATCGTGATGACCGCGGTCCAGCCGCTCGTCAGCGCGGACGTGACGGCCAGCAACGCGGCCACCACGGCGTGGGTCGCGAGCAGCCGGCCCGGCTTGAAGACCCGCAGCGTGCCGCTACCGATGAAGCGCCCCACCATCGCGCTGAGCCAATAGATGGGCATCAGGCGCGTCCCTTTGCTCTCCGCCCAGCCCAGCGTGTAAGGCTCCTTGAAGTAGTTGACCAGCAGCGAGCCGATCGCCACCTCGGCGCCGACGTACATGAAGATCGCCACCGCGCCCAGCACGAGGTGCTTGTAGCGCCACGCGCTCGCGCGGTCGGAGAGCGCACCGGCCGCAGCGGCGTCGGACGTGCTCGCGGTGTCGATCTTCGGCAGCTTCGATCGCCAGACGATCACCGACAGGAACGCGAGCGCGAGCGCCAGACCGACGTAGGGCATCTGGACGGCGTGGGCCTCCTGGGCCTGCTGCGCGGCAGGCGTCAGCTTCGCCAGCTCCGCCACGGACAGGCCCGCGATCACGAGGATGATGGGGCCGATGAACGTCGGGAACGCCCAGGTCGCCAGCGAGTTGAAGGCCTGCGTCAGCGTCAGGCGCGACGACGCGGTCTCGGGCTTGCCCAGGACGGCGACGAACGGGTTGGCCGCGACCTGAAGGATGACGATCCCGGTGGCGAGGACGAAGAACGCGAACAGGAAGACGCCGTACGACCGGACGGCCGCCGCCGGAAAGAACATCAAGCAGCCGACCGCCGCTCCCCCCAGGCCGACGATGATCCCTTTCTTGAATCCGATCGCCTTGACGAACCGACCCGCCGGGATCGACATCAGGCCGTACGCGCCGAAGAAGCAGAACTGGACCAACATCGCCTGGAAGTAGTTGAGCGAGAAGATCCCCTTCAGGTGCGGGATCAGCACGTCGTTGAGCGACGTCAGGCCGCCCCACATGAAGAAGAGCGTGGTCAGTACCGCGATGGCGCCGAAGTAGCTCGGGTGCGAGCCGGCCGAATCGATAGCAGCGCTGGGCGGGGCGTACGCGTTGGGGGACTCGACGCGGGACGGAATTCCAGCCATGTTCCTGCCTTCCTGACGCCTGCGTAGGCGAGTTCCCGACACTAAACTACATCGGCACCCGCGGTCAACCGCCCAGCGCGGGCCGGTCGTACAACACGGCGGAACGGCAGGGATTTATGCGAACGATGGACGCGGCGCGCCGGGCGGCGGGGGCGGTCCTTCGGGCAGCGTGATGTTCAATTCCAGGACCTCGCTGCCCCCCTGGCGATCCAGGTTCACGACCACGTTGGCGAGGTCGATCTGGACGTAACGCGCGATGACAGCGAGCAGCTCCTGCTGCAGCTGGGGCAAAAAGTCGGCCCCGCCGCGCGTGCTGGCGCGCTCGCGCGCGACGATGATCGACAGCCTGTCCTTGGCCAGCGACGCCGACTTGGGAGCTCTCCGGAAGTAATCGAAGAACGACATGGAATGGCCTCCGGTTGTTAGCCGAACAGGCGGCCGAAGAAGCCGCGCTTCTCTTCCTCGATGAATCGGTGCTGGGTCTCCTGGCCGAGGAAGCGGGCGACGACGTCGATGTACGCCTGCGCGACGTCGGTCGTCTCGTCGAGAATCGCGGGCGCGCCTTTGTTGGAAGACTGCAGGACCGCCTTGGATTCCGGAATGACGCCGAGCAGCGGGATGCCGAGCAGCTCCAGCACGTCGCCGACGCTCAGCATCTCGCCGCGCTTGACCATCGCGGGCGAGTAGCGCGTCAGGAGCAGGTGCGTCCGGATCGGCGTGCCGCCCAGCTCGGCGCGGCTGGTCTTGGCGGCCAAGAGGCCCAGCACGCGGTCCGAGTCGCGCACCGACGAGACCTCCGGGTTCGTCACGACGATCGCCTCGTCGGCGAAGTACATCGCCATCTGGGCGCCGCGCTCGATGCCGGCGGGCGAATCGCAGATGATGTACTCGAAGCCCATCTCCTTCAGCTCTTCGATGAACCGGTGCTCGCGTTCCTCACCCAGGAATCGGTAGACGACGTCCAGGTACGCCTGCGCGACGTCGGTGGTCTCGTCGAGGATCGACGGAATGCCCTTGTTCGACGATTGCAGCACGGACTTGGACTCGGGGATCACGCCCAGCAGCGGGATGCCGAGCAGCTCGAGCACGTCGCCCACGCTGAGCATCTCGCCCTTCTTGACTTGAAGGGGCGCGTAGCGCGTCAGCAGGAGGTGCGACTTGATGGGCGACCCGCCGACCTCGGCGCGGCTGGTCTTGGCGGCCAGCAGGCCGAGCACGCGGTCGGAGTCGCGCACCGACGACACCTCGGGGTTGGTCACGATGATGGCTTCGTCGGCGAAATGCATCGCCAGCAGCGCCCCGGTCTCGATGCCCGCCGGCGAGTCGCAGACGATGTATTCGAAGCCCTTGTCGGCCAGGTCGGTCAGCACGCGCTCGACGCCTTCGGAGGTCAGCGCGTCCTTGTCGCGCGTCTGCGAGGCCGGCAGCACGAACAGGTTCTCGCACTGCTTGTCCTTGATCAGCGCCTGGTTCAGGTTGGCCTCGCCGTTGATCACGTTGATGAGGTCGTAGACGACGCGGCGCTCGCAGCCCATGATGAGGTCGAGGTTGCGCAGGCCGACGTCGAAGTCGATCACGGCGGTCTT